>NZ_PPCG01000050.1 GCF_002913745.1 Campylobacter concisus | reverse complement strand
TCTGGATATTTTGATAATAAAGCTCGCCTTTCATCAATGGTATAGCTATACTTTTTTGAAAGCATATTGTCTATCTTCTCTATGGTTTCTGTTATCCAGTTTTCACTACTTCTGTCTTCTTTGATGTATTTTTCAACATTATCAATTATTAAATTTTGCATATATGAATCAATTAGAGCCTTTTCTTGCTCCTTTGACATTTTTGCATTTTCTTTTTGGATAGTGGTTTCTTGTATCGATGTGTTGCTAAATCCGTTTATGCTAGTTATCATTTCAACTCCTTTACGCCTTTATATCAACATCTCTTTTTATACCAAGCATATCTACTAGGTATTTTCCAGCTGGGTTTTCATTTAGCTCTTTTACTAAATTTAAAGATGGCATGTTAAATTTTAAAAAGCTATCCATAAAGTCTTTGCTCTTTTTGCCATCCTTGTCTATCTCACCAAAGAGTAGCTTTAGCATTTTTAGATTGTGCTCCATCATCTTTTTAAATGATAGCTCATCTTCTTCATCTGAATACTTACCGACAAACCCAGTCGTAAGATCTACATAGACAAGGTCTCTTTTATACTTAACATACTCTTGCATATATGCAGGCATACCAGCTAGATCAGAGTCGCTTGCTTTGTTGAAATTTGCTCCAAATTTCATCTCGCCCATAAGCTCAAATAGTTCAAATGCTCTACTAAATTCTTTACTATCTACGCTCTTATCAAAGCCTTGTTTCTTTCCAAAAACGGTAGTTTCACCTTCTTTTACATCAAGGTTACTATTTATGACGGCTGCTAAAAGTCCGCCTTTGGTTATAGAGCCATCTTTATTAGTGTATTTCTCTCCGTGCGGATCGATAAAAACACCACTTCCCACACTCTCCTTGCCACCATTGTTGTTGTTAAAGATGTCCGTTGTTGGCTTTAGTGGCTGCCTGCCATCTCCGCCGCTAAAGCTTGGGTTGAAAAAGAGCGTGCTTATCATCTGCTTGTTTGACTCTTTGTAGTTAAAGCTAGAAGCAGCTGCGTCAAAGTCATAAATGGAGTTATGTATCTTGGTTACTTGCATACTTTGGCGGTTATACTCAAAGCCTTGTGGGAAATTTCTTATATCATCTAAGCTAAAGCTATCTTTTGAATTTAATGTATCTTCGCCAACTACTTGTGAGAGGATTTTGTAGGCATTGCCAGCAGTCTTTGCTATATCTATGCTTTTAAAGGTGCGACTAAAAAATGAAGTTCCCTCTGCAACATTTACTAACGACTCCAGCGTGCTTGAGTGAATTTTATAATCACTTGGTATGCCAGCTTGCTTGTTAAACTCATCTGTAAAGTAGCCATCTTTATCTACCTTGTAGCCTAAAACCTCAGAGCTGGTTTGTTTAGTGGCAACTTTGGTTGATACATTTATGTTCTGCTCTAAATTCAAGTGGTAGCTACCAAGTGCGCTTATCATCTAATATCCTTTTAGCTTCATGCTAAAGATATCGTCTTTTTTGTAAAAAGTTTTACCTAGTAAATTTAGCTACTTTTGCCTGCCTAAAGCGTAAATTTGATTTAGCTTGTTAAAAGCTAAATTTATATTATCTTCGCTTGGCTTTACGGTGCTGTTTTTTAGTAGCTCAAGCACTAAATTTTTAAAATTTTCTCTATCTTCTGATAATTTTTTAAGAGTAGCCACATCGCTCAAGCTTTTGCCTCTATGATCCTTCGTCTGGGCGGCGATGAAAGCGTTGTTTAGCAAGACTTCAGGCTTTAGCGCAGTCTCTCCGCCTTCTAGGATCGCAGGACTTTCAGACTTTAAAAAACTAATAAACAAAGCCTCTTTTTTGTAACCAAACTCCGTTTTATAGTAAGAGAGATCTGGGCTAAAGCCACCAGTGTTTTCCTGCTCTAAATTTGCAAAATTTAGCTTTTTGAGGTTCGTTTTTATGCCTAGTTTTGCTAGATCTTCGCTTAAATTTGACGCGAGCTTCATTTCATCTTCGCTACTAAATATGTTTGTCACGACCTCATTTTTGCGACTATTTAAAAAGTCAATATTTGATCTATCGCTCAAATCTGCGTTAAAATCAATGCCTTTCATCCCTTGCGAGATGTAGCCTTTTGGTAGGTTTGCTAGGTCGCTATCTGTAAAACTATCTTTGTTTAAACTTTTGCCCATTACCTGAGAAAAGACAGCGTAATACTGACCTATCGTGTTTGCAATGTCGATATTTTCAAAGACATCATTGTCAAAAAGCTTGCCGCTTGCGTTGCTGTAAAGGATACTATTTATGTTATTTTGCTTTGTTGCGAAGTTTAGAAATTCTTTTATCGTGCTTTTGTGAAGCTTAAAGTCCTGTGGCAAGCCGGCTGCTTTATTAAAGCTAGCATCCATAAAGCCAGCCTTGTCGCTTTGATAGCCAAGCTCATTTTTATCTTTAAATTTCACGCTATAAATGCTTTGCTGTGTATCTTTTGTAAGCTCGAGCCTTTGTAAATTTTGTGCAATGTCTTTTGTTTTTTCATTATTTGCAAGAGCGTTTTGAAATTTGGCACTTTCAGACTGCTCTTTTTGAAGTTTCCTTGCTTTTGCCTCAGTAGCTACTGAGCTATACTTTTGCGTGCTAACACTAAAAATGCTCATTTTTCATCCTTGCTTATCAAATTTATATTTAGTAAGCAAGGAGTGTTCCAGCTTTAAAATGAGTTGTAACTTTTGGGTGGTTGTAAGAAATTTGGTTTTAAATTTAGCTTTAAAGGGCGAAATGAAGAGCTAAATTTACTCTTCACTGCCTTCGTTGATACCAAAAAATGTATCTGTGTGGATGTTTTCAAATGCTGCTTTAAGCGATGTAAAGAGCTTTGGATTTTCTTTCTCTAAATTTGCTAGAAGTTGCTTGGTCTCATATCTAGCGTGTGGCATCTTAACGTCAAATCTCATCGCGGGACACGCCTCATCGCCAACAACTCTTAGCTCATTTTTGATCGCATTTTCGCGAAGCTGTCTCTCACGCACAAAGATAAATGGCCTGATCACGACGATGCCATTTTTTGCTTTGTATTTTGGAGCAAGCGTCCTTAGCGCGCCATTGTAGGTGAAATTCATAAAAAAGCTCTCTGCTGCGTCATCCAAGTGGTGAGCGATCGCAAGCTTGTTAAAGCCGTGCTTTAGCGCGTAGGTGTAGAGATAACCCCTTCTCATGCGCGAGAAAAAGCTGCAAAAGCTAGAATTTTTGCGGATCTTCTCCTTTGATATCTCAAATATCGAGCTATCGATCACCTCGTGCTCTATGCCATGCTCGTTGCAGTGCTTGGTAAGATATGCGTAGTCTTCGCCCATGCCGTAGCTTAGCGTCACTGCCTTAAACTCAAATTTCTCAGGCGTGACATTTTGGATGTGCTTTAGCACGTGAGCGAGTGCGAGGCTGTCTTTGCCGCCGCTAAGACCGAGCAAGATCTTATCTCCGCCCTCTATCATCTTATATCTAGCGTTTGTCTGACCAACTTGCCTAAGCAGTCTCTTGCTAAGCTCTATCATAAGCTCTCCACCATTTCTAGGATAAATTTAGCGCTCACGTTTGCTGAGTCTTGCAAGAATTTATCAAAGTCAAATTCAGCCTCATTGCCAGCTCCGTCGCTGATGGCTCTAAGGATGAAAAACGGCACGCCAAGCGTCTCGCAAACTAGCGCAACGCTCGCACCCTCCATCTCGGTAGCACTTGCGTTAAATATCTTTTTGATCCACTCTTTTTTCTCGTTGTCGCAGATAAACTGATCGCCAGTTGCGATGATGCCTGAATTTAAGCTCATGCCCTTTTTGCTAGCGACATTTTTAGCTAGCTCATTTAGACCTTCATCGCTTTTTACAAAGATACTAGTTCCTGGCACAAAGCCGTATGGATGACCAAACGCCGTGATGTCAAGGTCGTGCTGCACAAGACTAGTGGCATATAGCATATCGCCTATCTTTAAGCTCTCATCAAGCGAGCCAGCAACGCCAGTAAAAAGCAGCTTTGAAGCCTTAAATTTCTCTATCATCAAGGTTGCAGTGATCGCCGCATTTACCTTGCCGATCTTCGAGTAGGCTATGACTAGGTCCTTGCCTTTATAGTTTGCCTCGTAAAATTTGTTATTTGCATATTCGGTAGTTTTATACTCGCCAACCATCTCAAGGATCGGCGTTATCTCCTCTTGCATCGCTCCAAGTATCGCTATCATCTCTCCTCCAAAATCTTCACAACCTCTTCAAGGCTCGCCATGTCAGTGACGCTATATGTTGGTTTTTCTGTGATCTTTTTGTTTATGCCTTTTAGTGTCGCGGCACCTAGCTCGATAAAGCAATCAACCTCGTTTTCGTAGTTTTTGATGCTTTGCTTGTAGCGAACTGGATGCGTTAGCTGCTCTTTTAAAAGCACTAGCGCTTCGTTTTTATCAGTGTAAATTTTTGCATTTACGTTTGAAACGACTGGGGCAAAATTCGCAGCCAAAACGCCCTTAAGCTCGTTTGCTAGCCTAACGCTAGCTGGCTCAAGTATCGGGCAGTGGCTAGCTACTGACATATTTAAAAGCATCGCTCTTTTTGCACCTGCTTCTTTAAATTTTGCCTCGTATTTTGTAAGGTCAGTCCTCACGCCAGCTACAACTATCTGACCATCGCAGTTGTAGTTCGCAGCGTAAATTTGTAAGCCCTCGTCCTGTCCTTCTTTACAAATCCCCTCAACGACTTCATCGCTAAGTCCAAGCACCACCATCATGCCAGCATCTTTGCCAATGCAGGCTTCTTGCATAAATTTACCACGTAAATTTACAAGTCTAATCGCTTCAATAAAGCTAAATGCGCCACTAACTGCAAGAGCTGTAAATTCTCCTAGAGAGTGACCTAGGCTAAACTCTGGCTTAGCTTTTATGCGCTCACTAAAAGCTAGATAGCTCATAAGCGAGTTTAAAACGATGGCAGGCTGAGTAAATTCTGTCTTATCTAGCTTGTCGTTTTGAGTAAATAAAAGCTCTTCAAAATCAATGCCTGTGTCGTTGCAAGCGTCATTTAATAGAAGTTTTGCCGAAGAGAAATTTTCATAAAAATCTTTCCCCATGCCAACACTTTGCGAGCCTTGACCCGCAAAAATAAAAGCAAATTTCTTCATTTTGGATTCTTAATGGTGATGATGTCCGTGACCGCCACAACCGCAACCACCTTCGCCATGTCCGTGACCGCCGCAGCACTCATGCTCATGCTCGTGATCATGATCATGACCTCCACAACCGCAAGTGTGAGCGCCTGCTACCATGCCAGTTGCTTTTTCATCTTCAGTTGCGTCTCTAACTTCTAAAATTTCAACATTAAATAGCAAGTCTTTGCCAGCGTATGGGTGGTTAAAATCAACTGTTACTTCGTCATCTTTGATCTCTTTAACGATGACGCGAACGCTTGAGCCATCTTCATTTTGACCAAAAAGTTCCATGCCTTCATGTAGGTCTATACCAGCAAATTGCTCTTTCGGAAGTGATTGGATGGCATCTTTATTGTATTCGCCACAACCCTCAGCTGCTTTGATATTTATAGTAGCTTTGTCGCCTGATTTTAGTTTGCTAACTTCTTCTTCAAGCTTTTCTATAATGTGACCATGTCCCGTAATAAAAGAAATTTGACCACCTTCTTGCATATTTGACTCTAAAATTTCGCCAGTATTAGCGTCTTTTAGCTCATAAAACATTGTTATAACTTGATCTTTACTCACAATAATCTCCTTGGAATTTAGTTTTGATTAATGTGAGATTATATCTAAAAAAGAGTAAATTTTAGTTTCTGTTAGGAGCGGCTTTGGCTTCTTTGCTATCTGGATAGCCTACTTTTAAAGCCTTATAAAACCTATTGGCACTTTGAGTATCACCGATCTTATCAAAGCTTATAGCTGTGTGATACAAAAGTTTTGGAGTGTAGTCAGCTTTATCTTCACTTTGTATACTTTTTTTATAGTATTGTATAGCTGTGCTGTATGATTTTTGACTATAAGCAACTTCACCTAGATAATAATTTGAAGCACCAGTTTTATAGCCTTTTTTATTTAAGTATTCAAAATATTCAGCTGCTTCTGTGCTATTGCCAGAATTTAAAAGCTTAATACCATCAGCTAAAATATCCTTGTCGCTTTTGCCACTAAAATTTGAAGTTGGCTTATTTTGTTGTTTTGGATTTGCATTTTGCTTTGGTTGAGCAGCATTTTTATCCATTATCGCGCCTAGTTTATTTAAGGCAGCAGTAATATTTTTATAGTTTTTATCTTGTATATCCCTAGTCTCATCAACATAAGCTTTTAGCGATGTCAAACTTACACCAGAAGAATCGCTTATACCGCCATTGACTTTGGTTTCGATATCGTTCATTCTTTGCTCAAGCTTGTTCATCCTAGCACTCATGCTCTCGATCAAGCTTTGCAAACCTTGAAGTTGTTCTGAAACATTATCCATGTTTTCTTCGATATTTTGAACGCTTCTTTTGTTGCTTAGAGTTGCCTTTTCATCATCTGTTAGTCCATATGGATTTGCGCTATCCATATTGCCTGCATCAAATGCTGAAACTTCTTGAGCTGAACTTATAGAGAAAGCGGCTCCAAGAAGAGCCGCAATGATTATTTTTTTATTCATTATTACTTACAGATTAAGGAAGTACTTTGAAATCTGCACGTCTGTTTTGAGCGTCGCAAGCTTTTGTTTTGTCTGTACAAACTGGGTTGCTTTCGCCAAAGCTTACTACAGCGATTCTATCAGCGCTAACGCCATTTCTTACAAGAGCGTCTTTAGCACTTTTAGCACGTTTTAGACCAAGAGCATAGTTATACTCATCTGTACCCCACTCGTCGCAGTTACCTTCTACTTTTATAGAAAGAGCTTGAGCGTCAGCTTGGTTAAATACTGATGCATTTGAGCTAACAACACCTTGTTGGTCAGCTTTGATATTAAATTTATCAAAGTCAAAGTATACACTTTTAACTTGGCTCTCGATGTTAGCGATAAGAGCTGCTAATCTATCAGCATCACTCATGCTACCTGAGTTATCTGCAGATTGATTTGAATTTGCATTCATATCAACTTCAGGGTTTTTAGAGCTACAACCGCTCAACAATAAAGTTGCAACTGCAACACTTGCTAGAACTACTTTTTTCATTCCTTATCCTTTTTGAAAAATTTGGTCGAATTATAACATATTTTTTTAAATATTACCAGAATATTACCAATCAATAGATTGAATTTTACCTACTTTTAGTGGAAATTGGAAACTTCTGTTCTCATTTAATCTAACAACGCCAAGCGAGCTTTGACCGCCAAGTTCTTTGATAAATACGACACTTTGACCATCACTTGAAAATCTTGGATAGTTATTTTTACCATTTGCTGTAAGCTGGCGAATAAAATCTGTTTGAGTTGAGATTAGATAGATATTAAAGCCACCACTAGCCTCTCTACTTGAATAAACTACATAGTTTTCAAAAGTGCTTACTGAGTTGTTGTTTTTACCATGAAATACCATTTGTTCAACGCTTCCGCCTGAAGTTGCAGGTGTTGCAAAGATGTTTGGATATCCAAGTCTATCTGAGACAAAAACTATTCTGCTGTCATTATCTACGAAATTTCCATTTACATCAATGCCTGGATAGTTTGTGATCTGAGTTAATTTTTTGCTACTTGTATTATAGATGAAAATATCTGGTTGATCTTTTGGAGCCATAGTTAATAGAATTTTACTTCCATCTTTGCTAACATCAGATGCTATAAGCATACCCATACTATCTATTATCTTTGTTTTAGTGCCTGAATTTAGATCATATCTAAACAAAGTTGGTCTGTTATTTACATAAGATGTATAGTAAAATTTACTCTGATCAGCGCCTGCCCATTTAGGGAAGATATTTAGGCCGCCACTTACGATTGTTTTTTGATACGTAAGTGTGTAATCAGCCACTATAATAGAGCTTTGGCGAGCTGAAGTGTATTTTGCTAGGATGATAAATTTCTCCATCCAGCCAACTGGTGGTAAATTTAGCTCATTTGTTAGCTCAACTATACTTTTGTGTGCCAAAAACGGATACTTTGCGCCATCTGGCATATTATAGACTCTCTCATACCTTGTAGTTGCAGTCTTTGCATCGATGAGTTTTACTCTTAAAGTAAGAGGTGAGCCCATAGAACCTTCAAGAGCATATCTAAAGATAAGCTCAACACCTTTGTCGCTCATTGTATTTGTAGCTGCTGTTCCCTCATAAGTTGAAGGCACGTGATCTTCGATAACTTCAAAGTCAGAGCTAACTTTCAAGTCGCCTAGCATGATCTTAAAGAATTTATCTTTAAAGCCTGCATCACTAACAGCTGTAGTTGCATCTTGCAAAGCTATCTTTGGCAAAGCAACACCTTGGTTTATAACAGATATGGTCGCATCAGCAGCATAAAGCCCTAGAGCAACGCACAAAAAAAGAAAAATTTTCTTCATCTCTACTCCGTAAATTTATAAATTTTAGTTTATTTTATCTTCTAAATTTAAATTAAAAGTAGTACTTTTGTCTGGATTAAATGGAAATTTCTCTGCAGTAAGCTTTTCCAGGCACTCTTTTACCTTTGCATTAAACTCTTCATTATATGATAGCTCTAAAATTTCATAGCTAAAATTTCCACTCTGATCTATCATAACTTTTACTTTGGCAAGGTTTGCAGAGTCGGCTTTATAGCTTTGCCATCTTCTTTGAATTTGTTTTGTTATAGCACCCATCAATGGATCATAAGTACCGGTCATTTGTGACTTTGGAGCTGTTGGGTTTTGATCTATCTTTAAGCTCTTGATGATGTCGCTAGCCTCTTTTGCAGCTTTTGAGCTAGAAGCTTCGCTTTTTTTGCGGCTTTGCACTTTATTCTCAGCCTTTTTTATACCATCATCTTTTTTAAGCTTAGTCGAATCTATGTCGCTAAAGAGATCTTTTATATTTGGCTCTTTTGGTTTTGGCTTTTCAACTGGCTTTGGCGTAGGTTTAGGCTCAGGTTTTGGCTCTGGCTTGACATCCTCTTTAGGCTCTTCACTAGGTTTTGGGATTTCAGGCTTTGGTTCTGGTTTTTTAGGCTCAGGTTTTGGCTCTTCTTTTGGAGGAGTTGGCAAGCTTGGGGTTGGTAATGGCTCATCTGGTACAACAGGTTTATTTGTAGTCTCTTGTTTATCTTCTTCTGACTCTTTTTTAGGTTCTGGTTTTGTCTCTTTTACAACCTCTTTTGCTTGTTTTGGCGCTTTTATGGTTTGATCAACTTCTCTATCAACCATAACTACATCCATAATAGCATCTTTGTCATCAGTATATTTTTTAGGAGGTTCACTAAAAAAAGTAAGCTTTATAAACAAAGCAAGCACAATGATAATGTAAATGCAAAACGCTACAAAAAACGAACTAAGCGTTGGAAATTTAACTTTATTAGGCATCTTAACCGTTTGTCTCTAAAGCTACTTTATTAAAACCAGCACCTTTTAAAGTCTTTAATACAAACATAACATCATCGTATTTTAAATTTTTATCAGCCTTTATGTATATAGGCGAGGTTTTGTCATATTTTGCACTCATTAGTGCAATGTTATCTGGAAGTTCAGCAAGACTCATTGTACTTTGATCTATTCTAACTTGTCCTTGTGCATTTATAGACACTATAAGATCTTTTTGTTTAGACGTAGATGTTTTTGCCTTTGAGCCATCTGGCAATGTTATATCTTCTTGATATGTTATAGTTGGCATTGTAACCATTAAAATAGCCAACAAAACAAGCATGATATCAACAAGAGGCGTTATGTTTAACTCTGGTGTTTCGTCATCAAATTTAAGAGCCATCTATAACGTCTCGTCATCTTTTTTAAGTGCTATCATAACGTCAGCTTGACGCTCGATAACGCTCATTAATTCGTAAGCTTTTCTTTTTATAAGCAAGTTAAATGTATATGCTGGGATCGCAACAAAAATTCCGCATCCAGTAGCGACAAGCGCTTCTGAAATAGCTGGGGCTATAACTCCAAGAGATGAACCTGCACCATTTCCTAGCTGTGAAAATGTCTCTAAGATAGATACAACTGTTCCAAAAAGACCGATAAATGGAGAAGTAGAAGCTATTACACTAAGCCATGTAAGCCCACTTGTAGCATTTTTTTCGGCAATGCTTATGCAAACATTTAGCTTTTCTTTTGAAATTCTACCACTTGCACATTTCTTTAAAGACGAGTCATTTGGTATATTTTTAGCGCCCATAAGTAATGCTTCAAGCGCATTTTGTTCGCGTTTTTGCCAAGCCCCTATGCCAGCCATTCTTGAAAAAAGAATTGTAAAACTAACTATAAAATATATTGACAACCAAGTTAAAACTATAATTGTAATAAAACTACTTCTTTGAATGTAATTTAAAAATATATCTATTCCGCCCACTTATCTTGCTCTCACTACATTTTCCATTTTTGATATAGTTGCTGCAAAAGCATTTGTATCACTGCTCATACTCTCTATCAAATTTCTAGCAGCTTCTAATGAATTTGCAAGCTCGCTTTCACTATTGCCAGAGACATAGACCGCACCGTCAGCTAATATAACTACTTTGCCCTCATCGATCTTTGCATAGCCCCAGTTAATAGCAACTACATCATGCTTTTTATGCTTATCTTCTATATCTATAATACCTGCTTTTAAAAGAGATATTAATGAGGCGTGGTTTGGCAAAACACCAAACTCACCCTCGCTACCTGGAAGCACTACACTACTCACGTCATCATTAAATATCTGACCTTGAGGAGTTACGATCTCTAAATGTAATTTATCCATTACGCTTCCTTTTTAAATTTAAGCCTTAAGTTTTTCAGCTTTAGCTAAAGCCTCATCTATATTTCCAACCATATAAAATGCTGCTTCTGGTAGATGATCATATTTACCTTCTAAAATTCCCTTAAAGCCAGCGATATTTTCGTCAAGACTTACATATTTACCAGGGCTACCTGTAAATACTTCAGCAACGAAGAATGGTTGAGACAAGAATCTTTCTATCTTTCTTGCTCTATCAACTGTTAGCTTATCTTCTTCGCTAAGCTCGTCCATACCAAGGATAGCGATGATATCTTGAAGGTCTTTATATTTTTGAAGCACAGCTTGAACGCCGCGAGCTACTTTATAGTGATCTGCTCCTAAAATTTGAGGATCGAGCATTCTTGATGTTGAATCAAGTGGATCAACAGCTGGATAGATACCTTTTTCTGCGATCGATCTGTTAAGAACTGTCGTAGCATCAAGGTGAGCAAAAACAGTTGCAGGAGCTGGGTCTGTAAGGTCGTCAGCTGGAACATAAACAGCTTGAACAGATGTGATCGAGCCTTTTTTAGTTGATGTGATCCTCTCTTGGAATTTACCCATCTCACTTGCAAGAGTTGGCTGATAACCAACAGCTGACGGAATACGTCCAAGTAGAGCTGACATCTCTGCACCTGATTGAGAGAAACGGAAGATGTTATCAATAAACATCAAAACGTCAAGTCCCATCTCATCACGGAAGTACTCAGCCATTGTAAGACCAGTTAGCGCGATACGGTTTCTTGCTCCTGGTGGCTCGTTCATTTGGCCATAGCACAAGGCAACTTTATCCAAAACGTTACTTTCTTTCATTTCGTGATAAAGGTCGTTTCCTTCACGAGTTCTCTCGCCAACGCCTGCAAATACAGAATAACCGCTATGTTTAAACGCAACGTTGTGGATAAGCTCCATAATAATAACTGTTTTACCAACACCAGCACCACCAAATAGACCAACTTTACCACCCTTCGCATAAGGAGCTAGAAGATCAACTACCTTGATACCAGTTTCAAAAATTTCACTCTTCGTGCTTTGCTCTTCAAATGGAGGAGGATCGCGGTGGATAGACCAGTGCTTATCAAAATTTATACCCTCGCCCTCGTCGATCAAATCGCCAACTACGTTAAAAATTCTACCCAAAACTTTTTCGCCAACTGGCACACTTATAGGTGCACCAAGCGCTTTAGCCTCTAAGCCACGAGTCAGACCCTCGCTCATATCCATAGCGATCGTTCTAACTCTGTTATCACCTAGGTGAGCAGCAACTTCTAATATTAGCTTATGTTTCTTGCCCTCAACCTCAAAGAAAACTTCGATAGCTTCATTGATCTTCGGCAAGTAGTCATTAAAGTCAACATCGACCACAGGGCCCATGACTTGACTAATAACACCCTTCATTCATACTCCTTTTATTTCATTGATTCAACACCACTGATGATCTCGATAAGCTCAGTGGTAATAGACTCTTGTCTTGCTTTGTTGTAAGCAAGATTTAACTGTTTGACGCGTTGTTTAGCATTGTTTGTTGCATTATCCATAGCTTGCATTCTAGCGCTGTGCTCAGCCGCTAAAGAGTCAACTAAAGCATAATACATACTGTACTCAAAATATTTATTGAGCAATTCATCCATAATCTTAGTATAGTTGTCCTCTGGCTCAAATTCCATCAAAGAATTTGTCTCAACCGCAACTATCTTAGACGGCTCAATAGGCACAATATCATTTACTCTAATCTCTTGAGAAATCATATTTTTATAGCCATTGTGTATTAGCACAACCTTATCTGTTATACCGTTTGTAAAATCATCAATGGCGTCTTTTATGATCTTTTGAGCTTTTTCATATGTAGGTGATGAGCTAGCTCCAACATAAGTCTCAAGTAGTTCAACACCTTGGAAATTGAAAAATTCAATGCCTTTTTTACCAACAGCTCTTAGTCTAACTTTGATCTTTTTGGCTTTTAACTCATCGATCATGCGCCTAACTGTCTTTATAGTCTGGACATTAAAGCCACCGCAAAGCCCTTTATCAGCGGTAACAAATATAATATCAACCTTTTCTACACTCTTTGTTGTGTTAAAAAATTTACTCTCAGTCATAACTGAAGCGTATTGATTGATCTTATAAGCTATCTCCGATAAAACCTCATTGATCTTAAGTGCGTAAACTCTAGAGTAGCGTGCAGCCTCTTCAGCTTTGCGAAGCTTTGCTGTTGAGACAAGTTTCATCGCACGCGTCGTCTTTTGAGTGTTCTGGACGCTCTTGATCTTTCGTTTTATATCTTTTAAATTTGACATATCTTAGCCCTAGTTAGCGGCAAAAGTCGCTTTAAAATCTTTCAACGCTTTATGTAAAATTTCTTCTACTTCTTTATCAAGAACCTTTTTAGTTCTGATCTGCTCAAAAATTTCAGGGTATTTTGCCTCGATATATGGATATAACTCAGCTTCAAATTTTGTTACATTTGCAGTTGCAACATCATCTAAATAGCCCTTAGCACCAGCAAATATGATAACCACTTGATTCTCAACTGGAAGCGGAGAATATGGAGGTTGTTTTAGTACTTCAACCATCTTTTGGCCGCGCTCTAGTTGTTTTCTTGAGCTCTCATCAAGGTCACTTGCAAACTGAGCAAAGGCTTGTAGTTCGCGGTACTGAGCAAGGTCTAGTCTTAACGTACCAGAAACTTGTTTGATAGCTTTGATCTGAGCTGCACCACCGACACGAGATACAGAAAGACCAACGTTGATCGCTGGGCGAATACCTGAGTTAAATAGGTCACTTTCAAGGAAAATTTGACCATCTGTAATAGAAATAACGTTTGTTGGAATATAAGCTGAAACGTCGCCCGCTTGTGTCTCAATAATAGGCAGAGCTGTTAAAGATCCCGCACCTAGCGCATCATTTAGCTTACTTGCTCTTTCTAGAAGTCTTGAGTGAAGGTAGAAAACGTCACCTGGATAAGCTTCACGGCCTGGTGGTCTTCTTAAGATCAAAGACATCTCACGGTAAGCAACCGCGTGTTTTGACAAGTCATCATAGATGATTAGCGCGTGGCGAGAGTTATCTCTAAAGTATTCACCCATTGTTACGCCAGCGTATGGAGCAAGGTATTGAAGTGCAGCTGCGTCACTAGCACCAGCATTTACAACTATCGTATAGTCCATAGCGCCATATTCTTCAAGTTTTTTAACGACTTGAGCAACGGTTGATTGTTTTTGACCGATAGCTACATAGATACAAATGACATCTTGACCTTTTTGGTTGATGATAGTATCGATAGCAACTGTTGTTTTACCAGTTTGGCGGTCGCCGATGATTAGCTCTCTTTGACCTCTACCGATTGGCACAAGTGCATCGATCGCTTTGATACCTGTTTGAAGTGGCTCATGAACGCTTTTTCTAGCCATGATACCTTTTGCTTTTTCTTCGACGAAGCGAGATTCAGTAGCTTCGATTGGACCTTTTGCGTCGATTGGCTCACCGAGCGAATTTACAACACGGCCGATCAATGCGTCGCCAACTGGCACACGTAGAAGTTTTTTAAGTCTTTTTACAGAGCTTCCTTCTGTGATACCGCTAGTTTTTCCAAGGATAACTATACCAACACTGCTCTCTTCAAGGTTAAGAGCCATACCCTTTTCGCCGCTTTCAAACTCTACCATCTCACCAGCCATAACGTTTTTCAAACCATAAACGTTAGCAACGCCATCAGCGACTGAGATGACTTTACCGGTCTCTTCTACATCAACACTTAAATCAAAATTTTCAATACGCTCTTTGATTATCGTGCTAATTTCGTCAGCTTTAATTTTTGCACTCACGCTTTCACTCCTTTTTAAATTGCTTTTAATATATATTCACTCATTTGACTTTTTAGTCTGTCGATAGAGAAATTTACCTCGACACCTAAATCATCTAACTCAACTTTTACACCGTTGTAATCGCTCTTTGAGCCATCAAGCTTGATCTTAGAGTTAAATTTCTTAGAGAAATTCTCTTCCAAAGCTTTTAGTTGCTCAGCGCTTAGATCAAAATTTCCAACAACCTCGCCACGATATGTATTTTCAAGCAAAGATTGCTCTATCTTCATCTCATCTAGTATCGCAGGTATGAGCTCTAGTCTTTTGTTTGCACCAAGAAGCTTTATAAAATTTGCAAATTTAACATCTTGATTTTTAACCAAAGATAGTACAAATTCAACCTTTTGTGAAGCCTTTAATGTTGGCAAACTTATAATGCTTTTAAATTTATCGCTAGCAAAAGCAGCAGCTAGCTCTGATAAATTTTCAACAAATGCATTAAGCTCATTGGACTTTACGTCGCTTAAGATCGCCTTTACGTATTTTTTGGCTACTACTTCATTCATTAGCTAACCTTTTTAAGTATGATATTTACAAGCTCTTTTTGATCGACTTTTAGGCTATCGCTTGAGAAAATGTCGCTCAAAATTTCATTTACAACGCCTTTTGTCATCTTGCGCTCTTCAAATTCTTTTTGCTCTTTGTAGCCTTTTTCGATATTTGCGATATCGTTTTGAGCCTCTTTTTTAACTTTAGCAGCTAAATTTACAGCCTCTTTTTTCGCAGTTTCGATTAGAGCATTTGCATTTTGCTTAGCCTCTTCTACACGCTTTAAAACGTCATCTTTTTTGGCTTTTGACTCACGAAGCTTCTCTTGGATACTCTCAAGCTTATTTGCGATCCTATCGATCCTGCTTTGATAAAGAGCTTTTAGTGGCTTAGCAGCAAAATAGACCAAAATAGCAAAGAAAAGTAAGAAGTTTAGCGTTCTCTCGACTATGTCGTAGTTTGTTCCACCATGCTCGCTAGCGTATGCTAGAAATGGGAGTGCTAGAAAAAATAAAATTTTTATCTTCATAAATTTCCTTTAAATTTTAGAGAGCTTAGCATTTAAAGCTGCTCTAAGCTCAGGTAGTCTAGCTGATAGATCTGCCTTTAGGCTATCTTTTTGAGAGCTTAAAGCGTTTAAAAACTCGTTATAATCAGCCTCTAAACTACTTTTTACCGCATTTATCTCTTTTAAAGACTCTTCTTTTGCCAAATTTAAGGCTTCTTGTCTTATTTTGTTAGCCTCAGATCTTGCATTTTGTATGATCTCTTCGATCTCTTTTTCATGAACGCTTAAGTCGCTTGCATTTTTGCTAGTGCTCTCTTCGTCATTTTTTATAGAGGCATTTCTGTCATCTATAAATTTAAGCATTGGCTTGTATAGCAAAGGATTTAAAATGGCGATCAAGACAAAGAAAACGATAGCCGTTAAAAGCATCAATGGCACATCTATTTCTAACATCCACTCTCCTTATTTTGTTATTAAGTTTTATTTAATATTCAAATCAAAGTCTGATTTTACAATAAAATACTAAAAATAAAAATAAATTTGTAATTCTATTTTAGCTTAGCGATAAATTCTTCTACCTGCGAAATATCGCTAAATTCTAATATTAAATTTTTAGATTTTACTTTTGTTTTTATCTTTAAATTTTTAAAAATTTCTTGTAAATTTGATAACTTTTTGCTCATTTCTTCTGAAATTTGAGGTTTTGGCTCTTTTACTTCTTCTTTATTTTTTATCTTTTTTACTAAGATTTCTGTATCTCTAACACTTAGTTTTTGTCCGATAATCGTATCAACGACCATCCTTTCTTCTTCACTACTAAGTCCTACGATGACTTTAGCGTGGCCTTGCGTGAGCTTGTCTTCTTGCAAAAGTCTTTGCGTGTAGTCGCTAAGTAGCAAGAGCCTCATCGTATTTGTTATCTGAGTTCTACTCTTATGGATGATGTTTGCTAAGCCATCTTGCGTGATCTTATACTCATTTATGAGCTCTTTATATGACTTTGCAAGTTCGATTGGATTTAAATTTTCACGTTGTATGTTTTCGATAAGCGCAAGCTCTCTTAAATTTTGAGACTTGATATCAGCGATGATCGCCTTTATCTTGCTTACTCCAAGCATCTTTGTAGCACGGTATCTACGCTCACCAGCTATTAGCATATAGCCGTCATCTTTTTTGATGACGATTATTGGTTGTATGAGACCATGCCTTTTGATGCTAGCACTTAGCTCTTTTAAAGCCTCTTCGTCAAAATGCGTCCTTGGCTGGTAAGGGTTTGGTAAAATTTCATCTATATTTATCTCTTCGACTATCTCAGAGTCGTTTAAATTTGCGATCTCTTTGCTGTAGGCCTGCTCTACATCTTCAAGTATCGCGCTAAGTCCGCGCCCTAATCCACCTTTTTTCGCCATTTTTTTCCTTATTTTTTAGTTTAAAATACAATATGCCAAATTTTGATATGCGATCGAGCCTGGTGACTTTATATCATAAAGTATCACTGGCTTGCCAAAACTTGGGCTTTCAGCAAGTTTTACGTTTCTTGGGACGACTACAAATTCCTCTTTGCCGTCCTTGCTTTTAAAAAGCTTATTTTCAAAATGCTGCTTTAAATTTGCAATAGTCTCTTTTGAGAGATTATTTTGCGAGCTAAACATAGTCGGTAAAAAGCCCTTTATATTTAGCTTTGGATTTATCGTTTTTTTGATGATCTTAACTGTATTTAGGATCTGCGCCAAGCCCTCAAGTGCGTAAAATTCGCACTGGATAGGGATGATCACACTATCACTTGCACTAAGAGCATTTATCGTGATGCTTCCAAGTGCTGGAGGACTATCGATGATGATAAAATCATAGTCGTCTACAACTTCTGAAATTTTGTTTTTAAGGATTAGTTTATAGTCTTTGCTTTGATCGTTAAATTCTTGCTCGATACCGACAAGTCCGATGTTTGACGGAGCTAGAAAAAGCGTTGGGATCTCAGTTTTTAGCACGATTTGTGAGAGTTTTTTTCTATCTGTTAAGACGTGATAGATGTTAAACTCGTAGTCGCTTCTGCTAAAACCAAGTCCGGTCGTCGCGTTTGCCTGTGGATCGATGTCTATTAATAATACTTTTTTCTCAGCAACCGCCAGTGATGCGGCTAAATTTACGGCTGTTGTGGTCTTGCCAACGCCGCCTTTTTGGTTAGCTATTGTTATTATCTCGCTCATCTTAACGAATATACCTTTTCCCCGTTTAATAATATCGCTCCATCCTCGCAAATTTCAGCATCTTGAAGCGAAACAGCTCTATTTGCAATATGCGTAATAAAACTTTTTGACTTGAAAAAGTCTATCCTAAATTTGCTAAAAATTGGCTTCCATAAAATCTTTTTATCAAGCATGCTAACAAAGCCCCAAACTAGCTCATCTACGCTAGCTTTTATGTCTAAAATGCCCGCATTTTCGGGCGCACTAGCTAAATTTATCCCCATGCCGCAAATGTAAATTTCATCCACTTTATTTGTCAAAGTGCCGCCTATTTTACGCTCGTCCACGTAAAAATCATTTGGCCATTTTAGCCAGCACTTTGAGCCAAGTTCGCTCAAGACTTCACGCATCAGCATAGAAAAATATATCGAGATCGAGGGCGGAGGTATGTCGCTTGGCAGCTCATCTTCGCTTATGCAAAATGACATAAATAAATTTCCGCCAAGCCCCTCCCAGCTGTTGCCACGGCTGCCAATCCCTTTAGTTTGATTGTGCGCTACGATCATGTGTGGTGGCTTTATCTCGCCATTTTTTAGCGCCTCTATCAAAAATTCCTGCGTCGAAGGCAGACTTTGAAAAAACTCTACTTTCAAATCACACCTTAAATTTATAGAAGTGATTTACTGGATTTTGTCCGCCGCCGATGATGACCGCGTTTTTGATAGCGTTAAAGATATAATCATGCGCGTTTTTCACGCTCTCTTTTAGACTATGTCCATTTGCTAAATTTGAAGCTATCGCACTTGATAGCGAGCAGCCTGAGCCATGTGTCGCAGTCGTCTTTATGCGCTCATCACTAAAAATTTCATATTCCTTGCCATCATAAAATATATCAAGCGACTTGCCATTAAGCTCGCCACACTTTAGATAGACGCTCTTTGTGCCAAATTTCAAAAGCTCCTTGCAAGCCTCTTTTAGCTCGCTCTCGCCCTTTAGCTCACGCTTTAAAATTTCGCGCGCTTCAAAGATATTTGGCGTGATCACGCTTGCAAGCGGGAAAAGCTCCTCCACGATCGCGTCTTTTGCAGCGCCCTCTAGCCAGATGTCACCATTTTTACAGCTCATGACAGGATCAAGCACGACTGGTGGTAAATTTTTGATCTCTCTTAGCGTTTTTGCGACGCATTTTATGATATCCACGCTTGGGACAACGCCTATTTTTATCACATCAACTCTTATATCATCAAATATCGCCTTGATCTGATCCTCGATGAGCTTTGGCTCAACTAGCTGCATGCCAAATATGCCCTTTGTATTTTGAGCAGTGACCGCAGTGATCGCTCCCATCGCATATACTCCGTGTGCTATAAAGACCTTTATATCAGCTAAAACTCCAGCTCCGCCGCTTGGATCAACACCTGCTATACTTAACGCATTTTTCATATTTTCTCCTATAAAATTTGATTATTACTCTATCTTGTCGCCAACGCTAAGACGCTTACCATTTATATATGCTTTTGCGTTTGTTGGCTTTTTGCTTGGCTCTTGAAGCTCATAAATTTTGACCGCCCCACCCTTGCAAGCAACCACGACGTGGTCCTTTTCTACACTTAAAATTTCTCCACTTTTGCCACTTTTTTCACTTAGTTCAAGCGATAAAATTTTTAGTCCGCTTGCCAGATAAAGCCCTGGCCAAGGTGTGAGCGCACGAAATTTATTATAAATTTGCCCCGCCTCTTCATCAAAGCTAAAAAGCCCGTCGCTCTTACTTATCTTTTTGCAGTGCGAGGCCTGCGCATCGTCTTGCTTTTGTGGCTTTAAATTTTCAAAATTCTTAAGCACTTTTACGATTAGCTCACCGCCAAGCTCGCCTAGCTCACTAAAAAGCTCGCTTGACATCTTACTCTCGCAAGGCGTATAGATGAAGTCTAGCATATCGCCAGTATCAAGGCCAGCGTCCATTAGCATAGCTGTGACGCCAGTTTGCTTTTCGCCTGCTAGGATCGCGCTTTGAATGGGGCTAGCACCTCTATATTTTGGCAAGATCGAAGCGTGTAAATTTATACAAGTCGCCACGTCAAGCACGCTCCCAGGCAAAATTTTGCCATAAGCTGCCACAACGATAAATTTAGGCTCAAATGCCTTTAGCTCGGCAACCACCGCCTCATCTTTTAGTGTATTTGGTGTAAAGACTGGCACGCCTACTAGCTCGTTTTGCGCGTAAATTTTGACCTCGCTCGGAGTTAAAATTTGCTTTCTGCCAACTGGCTTATCAGGCTGGGTAAAGACCGCTTTTATATTAAAGCCAGCCTCTTTTAGGTGCCTAAGTATCCTAGCGGCATAATCAGGCGTCCCCATAAAAACTACATTCATCACTTTCCTTTAAATTTCAACGACTTTTATTTTGATCTGCGTTTTGCCTGCTTGGCGGCCAAGAGGCGCATGGATCTTTCTGCCAGCTAATCTTTTGAAATACCAAATTTCTTAGCTCATTAACGCTAACTTTGCCACTACGATCAAAATCCAGCCTTTTAAATTCATCACTAGTGCATAGATCTGGCGCTATTTTTAGTTCAGAAGGCGCCTTGCACGCCACCCACTCATCTAAATTTAGCATGCCGTCGCGATCTATGTCATTAAAATCCAAAAACATATATGCCGGATCCGCTGGATCACAGCTATATGCACCAAGGCAAAATAGAATAATGCAAAAAATTTTCTTCATTTTCTCTTCTTAAATTTCTAAGTTCAAAGCACCAAAAAATTGCAACTCAAAGCTCCTTTTTAAGTAGCTCAAGCAGTGCAAATTTAAGCTCTTCAATGTTCTCGTTTGTCGCTGAAGAGATCGGCAAGACAAAGTATGGTTTTTTCGCATCAAAGCTGTATAGGTCTTGCTTATAGACAAATTTACCAACTTGATTTGGCTCTAAATTTATATTTTTCATAAATTCTTTTATATTTTCATCTAAATTTTCCGCCGCATCGACTCTGGTGATAGCGATAGCATAGTCCCTGCTAGCAAGCACACTTGAAAATTTAGCGACCTCCTCTTTTAGCACGCTAAACTGCTCGCTCATGCTTCTGTAGTTCGCACTATCTATCATGAAAAGTAAAATTTTATTTCTCTCGATGTGCTTTAAAAACTGCACACCAAGGCCGCGTCCATCACTTGCTCCCTCGATGATGCCAGGGATGTCAGCCATGACAAAGCCGCTAAACTCATCGACTTCAACAAGTCCGAGCTTTGGCGTAAGTGTGGTAAATTCGTAGTTTGCGATCTGTGGTTTGGCGTTTGAGACGGCTGAGATGAGGGTTGATTTGCCAACATTTGGAAAGCCAACAAGTCCCACGTCAGCTATCAGTTTTAGCTCGAGTCTGACCTCTACGCTCTCTTCTGGCATGCCCTTTTGAGCGTACTCTGGAGCTTGGTTGATAGAGTTTTTAAAGTGGAAATTTCCAAGTCCGCCCTTACCACCTTTTAAAAATAGCGTCCTTTGCCCCTCTTCTACCATGTCGCAAAGTAGCTCGTTTGTCTGTGCGTCATAGACCGCCGTTCCTGGTGGCACGACAAGCTCTAGGCTCTCGCCCTTTTTGCCAGTCATTCTTTTGCCCATGCCAGCCTCGCCGTCACTTGCTCTCATCGCTTTTTTGCCCTTGTAGTTTGCCAGTGTGTGGGTGTTGTTGTCGCAAACAAAATAGACATCTCCGCCGTCACCGCCATCACCGCCGTCTGGGCCGCCTAAAATGACGTGCTTTTCGCGGCGAAAGCTTACTGCACCGGCTCCACCATGGCCTGAACTTAGGATTAATTTCACGCTATCTATAAACATTTTTTACCTTAAATTTATCTATTATTTAGTTTGAATTTTAGGCGAGATTATATCTTTTAAATGATTAAAATTTGTTTTGCGTTTAAAATCTCACTTTGCTTTTAGCATCTGATAAATTTATAAAATCAGCCAAATTTTTGCCTAAATTTCATAAAATGGCGCAAAAGGATAGAGAATGAAAACACTTACTATTATTGATACTTTTGGCTTCTTTTTTAGGCTTTACTACGCTATGAGCGGGCTTAAAAACAGAGAGGGCAAACCAAGTGGCATGATAAGCGGCTTTGCAAATTTCATAGCGAGCCTAAAAGATGAGTACCAAAGCGACTACCTCATCTTCGCACTTGATAGCAAGGGCAAGACCCTGCGCCATGAAATTTTAGGCGAATACAAGGCAAACAGGAGCGAGCCGCCAGCTCAGCTAAAAGAGCAGCTGCCAGTTTGCATAGATATGATAGAAAAAATGGGACTTTACAGCCTTAGCCGTGAGGGCTACGAGGCCGATGACATCATCGCAAGTGCGGTTAAAATTTGCAAAGATAAAGATATATTTGTGCGAATAGTCACGCATGATAAGGACCTTTACCAGCTCATAGAGGACGGCAAAGTAAGCATCTACAGCCCACAAAGCAAGATCGATCACGATAGCGCTAGCTGCTTTGAAAAGTATGGCGTCTATCCAGCTCAGGTGAGGGACTTTTTAGCCATCGCTGGAGATAGCTCAGACAACATCCCAGGCGTCAAAGGCATCGGCGCAGTGGGAGCTAAGAAGCTTTTGGCTGAGTATGGTAGCTTAGAGGGAATTTATGAAAATTTAGCCCTTCTTAGAAACGAGCGCACCAAAAATATGCTTGCAGCCGCAAGGAACGAGGCGTTTTTGAGCAAAAAACTAGCCACGCTCTTTGATGACGCGATCACTTCGCTTGATCTTGAGCAGTCCAAATTTCCAGAGCAAAATCCTTTGATAAACATCTCAGAAATTTTAAAAGAATACGATCTAAACAGGCTCCTTAAGAGCTTACAAAAAGAAGAAAATGCTGAATTTAAGCTTGGCTTTAGAGCAAATTTACTACTTGACGAGGCAAGCATCGAAAAGCTGCTCTCAAGCGTCACGCCAGAGACCATCGTCGCCTTTGACACCGAGACCACGGGCGTTGATAGCAAGAGCGCAAAGATCGTTGGTTTTAGCTTTTGCTTTAACGACGAGGACGCCTACTACGTGCCAGTGGCTCACAACTACCTAGGCGCGCCAAAGCAAATAGACTTAAAATTTGCCACTTGGGCGGTAGGGCAAATTTATAAAGGTTGCGTGATCGGACAAAATTTAAAGTATGACTTTGAGATCGTGAAAAACAACCTTGGTCTTAATCCTCCAGCAAATTTCAAAGACACGATGATACTTGCTTGGCTTAGCGATCCAAACTCAAGTGTCGGCATGGACGCGCTAGCAAAGAGGCTTTATGACTACGACACGATCAAATTTGAAGATGTGGTCAAAAAGGGGCAGACTTTTGGCGATGTGCCACTAGAAAATGCCGCTAAATACGCCGCTGAGGACGCTTGGATAACGCTTAAATTTTATAAAACTTTTCAAAACACGCTTGATAAAAATTTACTAGCCCTTGCCGATACGCACGAGTTTCCTTTTATCCTCACGCTCTTTGATATGGAGCAAAATGGCATCAAGATAAATGAAGCTAAGATGCAAAAGCTCATCCTTGAAAACGACACCAAACTAAAGGCACTAACAAGTGAAATTTACGAGCTAAGTGGCGAAAATTTTAATATAAACTCAGTAAAACAGCTTGGCGTTATACTTTTTGAGCATCTAAAACTTCCAACCAAAAAGAAGACAAAAACAGGATATAGCACCGATGAGAGCGTGCTAGCTGAGCTCATAGACGCTCATCCGGTGATAGAAAAAATTTTAGCTTACCGCGAGCTATATAAACTGCAAAGCACCTACTGCGAGCCACTTTTAGCGCTTGCGAAAAAGGACGAGGGCTCACGAATTTACACGAGCTTTTTGCAAACTGGCACGAGCACTGGCAGACTTTCAAGTAAAAATCCAAATTTGCAAAATATCCCAGCTCGTGGCAGTCTCGCAAAGGACGTTAGAGAGTGCTTTGAGGCGCGTGATGGCTATAGCTTTGTAGGGCTTGACTACAGCCAGATCGAGCTTAGACTGCTAGCTCACTTTAGCCGTGATCCTGCGCTGCTTGAGGCGTTTAAAAATGACGAGGATATCCACGCAAGGACGGCTATTAGCATATTTGGTAGCAGCGATGGGCAAAATAGAGCCGTGGCAAAGAGTATAAATTTTGGCCTAATTTACGGCATGGGCTCAAGCAAACTAGCAAATCAAGTAAATACCACAAGAGCCGAGGCAAAAGAGTATATAGAGCGCTACTTTAAGGCGTTTGCAACGATCAAAGACTTTTTGGAGAGCATAAAAATCTCAGCTAAAAACGACGGCTTTGTGCAGACACTACTTGGCAGAAAGCGCTACTTTGACTTTAAAAGTGCCACACCTATGCAAATAGCCATGTTTGAGCGCGAAGCGGTAAATACGGTCTTTCAAGGCTCTGCGGCAGATCTAGTTAAGATGGCGATGGTAAAAGTTAGAGCAAATTTAGATGAAAAAGCGAGTATGTTGCTTCAGATCCACGACGAGCTGATCTTTGAAGTAAAAGACGAGTTTGCGCAGGAATTTGGCAGAGCGACACAAAAGACAATGGAGGAAATTTACACGTTAAATGTGCCACTTAAAACATCGCTAAATATCGCCAAAAACTGGGGCGAGTTAAAATAGAGTAAATTTTGGCTGGAAAGAGCGACGGTAGGTTTTAATACCAAGCACACTGCAAAAACTAGCGAAATTTTAGAAGCTGCGATAAACAATGCGCTTTAAATTTAGCGTAAATTTTAAAGCGCATTTATAAGCAACCAAGCCTAAATTTACCTACTTTATAAACCCTACCTGCGGTAAAATTTCAGCTAATGCCTCGTCTTTTTTATCGTTAAATTTAATCTTATTTTGCTCAAAAAGGTTGTTTCCATGCGCATCGATCGAGACTATTAGCGGGCCAAACTCTTTTACGCGGCACTTCCAAAGAGTCTCTGGCATGCCAAGCTCCATCCAGTCGGCACTCTCTATCTCTTCAACCTGCGTTGCGGCCACCACCGCACAGCCTGCTGGAAATACGCAGTGAATAGCGCCAAACTCCTTGCAACCGCTCATCGTGCCCTCACCCATGCCGCCTTTGCCGACAATGAGACGAACGCCAGTTTTTGCGATAAATTCTCGTTCAAATTTCTCCATTCTCATGCTAGTTGTAGGTCCTACTGAGACCATCTCAAAGCTTTTTTCGCCAGTTTTTCTGATGATCGGCCCTGCGTGCAAGATCGCACCACCTTTGATATCTAGTGGCAGCTCCCTACCCTCCTCCACTACGCGTCTATGCGGCACGTCGCGGCAGGTGACGATGTGTCCCGTGAGGTATATGACGTCGCCTATTTTGATGTTTAAAAGATCCTCGGCGCTTATTGGCGTGGTTAAAATTTTCTTACTCATAGCGCAAACTCCTTGTGCGATTTTACATCGAAATTTAGATCTGCATCCCAAACTATGTGGCCTTTACGGTGCGACCAACAGCCCACATTTACGGCGACAGCTATGACGCTTGGGTGGCGAGCGCAGTTTTCTATATGCACGCCCATCACAGAGCTTGCACCGCTCATACCTTGAGGACCAAGGCCGATTTTATTGATGCCATCTTCAAGCAACTTTTCAGTTAATGCAGCGCGTTCGTTTTGATTTTTAGAACCCAAAGGCCTCATCAGCGCCTTTTTAGATAGCAAAGATGCCACGTCGATCGAAGTACCCACGCCAACACCCACTAATAGCGGTGGACAGGCGTTTATGCCGTAGCTGGTTATGATGTCCATGACGAATTTTACGACTCCCTCGTAGCCCATGCCCGGCATCAGCACTGTAGCCTTGCCAGGCAGGCTACAGCCGCCACCTGCCATATAAGTGTGTATCTCGCACTCGCTACTATTTGGCACGATCTCCCAAAACACACTCGGCGTACCCTTTCCGACGTTTTTGCCGGTGTTATACTCGTCAAATGTCTCGACGCTGTTGTGACGAAGCGGAGCCTCGCGAGTAGCTTGCAGTACAGCCTCTCGTAGCAGCTCTTCAAGCTCGCCGATAAGCGGAAAATTTGCGCCACATCTTACGAAAAACTGGATCACTCCAGTATCCTGACAGGACGGGCGGTTTAGCTCCTTTGCAAGGCGCTGGTTTTCAAACATCGTTTTATAGATCTCCTTTGCCAGCGGCTGCGTCTCGCGCTCGCTAAGCTCAAGTAGCTTCGCAGTCACGTCATCAGGCAGCACTTTGCCCGTGTAGCCGACAAATTTTGCCATGACCTCAGTCATCTTTTTTATGGATTTTTCTTTATCCATCGCTTCTCCTTTTAAATTTCGTCCTCGAAAAACGGCTCGGGATTTTTAAGCAACCAAAGCACGAACAGGTATCTAAGCTTACCTACATCTTCAGCATGCCAACTTGTCCTTAAATTATAAAACATCTTATCAAGCGCTTCATCGTTTAGCTCTTCGAGCCTATTGCCTAGCTTAAAATATTTTTTAATTTCGGCGGCGGCTTTATCTGTATATTCACCATCCCATAAATTCCAACGTCCATATTCCCCGTTGTAGTCCCAGTACCAGTATAAATTAGTAGCCGCATGTATCATTTTATACTGCACGCTATCTTTTTGTCTTGAGAATTTCATCCAAAAATTATAAGTAAATTCGCTGTATTCTTGCGGATCGTATTTTTCCATATCCGTTGGATACTCGGGTACATATAGGTATTCCAACCTTTTGCCAAAGCGACGCCAAATATAAATTTGCGATTTTTCAGGTAGAAGATTGTATATATAATTATACATTATTCCAAAATCGATATTAACAACTTCACCCGCCTGTTTTATATATTCACGAGAGACATAGTCCTGTTTGCCTACGATTACTAACTTTTGATGCGGTTTTAAATTTTTATATACATACCACATAAAATTTCTAAGCGGCGTCTCGCCCTTTTTATTTTTAGCGTTTATGTTGCCGCCTTGCATAATAATCCATTCGATTAAATTTGCGTCCGCATACGCATAGGGCGAATTTGGATCTTTTTTCTTGATATCTTTGTTTGCATGTAGCATATGCAGTACCGTGTTGCCGTCTTTGTCGGTCGCATTTATATCGTAAATTTCAAATACCGCCTTAACCTTCTCATCGTCGCCGCTTTGCAAAATTTCATTAAATTTTTTAGGCAATCTTTTACGTCTAAAAATTCGTATCTCGTTATAGATCGCATGCTCACTACCGATGAAATTTTCAGATGCGTAAGCTAAAACGCAGCCTATCGCGTAGCAGATAATGTCCGTCCAATCAAATGTTCCACCAAAAATTATCCATAGTGCGTAATTTTGAACGCCTAAAATTTCAAGTACCTTAAAATATTGTGTGATTTCGATAACTAGTGAGAGAGTAAAGACCGCGAGCGCTAAAATTTTAGGCGGTAGCCTGAACGCGGCTCGCCCAAATGCATAAAGCATCGCTGCGGCTAGCACATCGCCTAGATAGTAGCGTATGAAGCCATCTTTGGCGTAAATTGCGATAAAAATTTCAAATGCTAAAATAGCAATACCCGTCATCGCCCAGTTCATTCTAGCATCCCAACAATATTCACTTCTAGATGCGTCCGTAGGCGAAAGTATTGCTTTTTTCGTATCCTCTCTCAATTTTACCCCTTACAAATTCTATTTAAAATTTAGAGATGATTTATCAGGCTAGCGTTATACGCAGCACCGTATCCGTTGTCGATATTTACGACGCTGACGCCGTTTGCACAGCTATTTAGCATGGCTAGCAGTGCCGCTAGTCCTCCAAAATT
>NZ_PPCG01000049.1 GCF_002913745.1 Campylobacter concisus | reverse complement strand
GTTTTAAATTTTGCATGTTGTAAATGTAGCGAAAGAATTCTAAATTTTTACATATATTTGACATAAAATTTTGTGAAAAACGTGAAAATATTTGTTAGCAAAAAAAGAGAGAAAAGTCATGGTGGAGTTAAGCGGGATCGAACCGCCGACCTCTTGAATGCCATTCAAGCGCTCTCCCAGCTGAGCTATAACCCCAAAAGATTTGGTATTTTATCTTTTTATGGCTTACATTTTTTTGAAAGTTGTTTTTATAAAATAAATTTTTAAGCAACTTTTGGGTAACATTGCAACCTTTAATGCGGGAATAGCTCAGGGGTAGAGCACAACCTTGCCAAGGTTGGGGTCGCGAGTTCGAATCTCGTTTCCCGCTCCATTAAATTTTGCCCGAGTGGCGGAATGGTAGACGCAAGGGACTTAAAATCCCTCGGTAGTTTTTACCGTACCGGTTCAAGTCCGGTCTCGGGCACCACCAAAACGGCGACATGGCCAAGCGGTAAGGCATGAGCCTGCAAAGCTTTGATCCCCGGTTCGAATCCGGGTGTCGCCTCCAACTTCGAAAATAACTACATAAAGGGATAACGATGAAAAAATTGCTTTTAATAGTATGTATGGCATTTTTTGCAGTAGGTTGTTCAAACACTTGGCACGGCGTAAAAGAAGATACTCACAATGCCAAAGAATGGACTAAAGAAAAGGTTAATAGCGGCGCTAGTTACGTCAAAGAAAAAACAGAATAATTCTTAGTGGTTATAGCAAATTTTAAGCAAAGTTGGCTATAATCACAAATCTTTAAATCGGGAGATGGCTGAGCGGTCGAAAGCGGCGGTCTTGAAAACCGTTGAGGTGTGAAAGCCTCCTGGGGTTCGAATCCCTATCTCCCGGCCACTTCAAATTTTAAATCGCTTTTTAATTTTTCAGTCATTTTTATTTTTAATTTTTTAGAACTTAATATGAACATTATCCGTGTTGAATTACAGCAAAAACTGTGTTCTTGGTAAAGCTAAAAATAGCAGAATTTTAATCTCAAAAAAGTGTGAGAACAAAGTAAATTTAACGCTTAGATGAAAATATATAAAAGTTACCTTGACACTAAAGAGAAAAGGCAATAAATGTGCTTTGTTAAATAGCGAAACAAGTGTCGTTTTAAGTAATAGCAAGGTCGCTGTAAGTGCCATAAAAGAGAGCGTCTTGCCAGAGGGCAAAAACGTAGAGGTTTTGACGATGCAGCCCATTAAAGGCCTTGAAGCGCAAAATGTCATCATCCACAACTTTTTGCCGTTTTTGCAGACCATATATAAAAATGAAAGGGAGCTTTTTTATAGAAAAATTTATGTTTTACTAACTAGAAGCCGTGAAAATTTATATATCTCGCTGCCTAAAAATTTGGATGAAAATTTGCCAGATGAGATAAAACAGGTGATAGAGGTCATCAAAAAATACGCAAGCATCACGCAAGATCTGCCACCAAAAAATGAAGAAATAAAAGAAAAATCAAACCTAAAACTAGCCTCTATAAGGCCAGTTTTAAGAGATGTAAAAGAGATTGGCGAGCTAGTGGTGACGGGCAGTCAGCTCTTTGCCATCATAGCTGGGCTATTTACATAGTAAATTTAATGGCAGCCACAACTATAACCACATCCGCCGCTTTGTTTTATCGCGTCAAAAACTGCGTCGTAGTTTGGCTCCTGGGTCACTTCAGGGACGATTTGTTTGTGGATGATGACGCCATCTTTGATGACAAAGACCGCTCTTGCGAGCAAGCCTTTTAGCACCCCGTCACTCATCAGCATGCCGTAGTTTTGGGCAAATTCGCCGTATCTAAAGTCGCTTCCCACGCGCAGGTTTGCTATGCCCTCAGTCGTGCAAAATCTCCCCATAGCAAATGGCAGGTCGTTTGAGATGATGCTAAGCTTTACGCCGTGTTTTTCAGCTACTTTTTCGTTAAATTTACGAGCCTCAGCCGCGCAAACGCCAGTATCAAGTGAAGGCAAGCAGACAAGCACCTCGATGCCGTTGTTTCCACCCACGCTAAATTCGCTAAGATCTTGCGCTACGACTCTGGCTTCAGGCGCATAAGAGCCGACAAATAGCTCATTTCCGCTTAAATTTACATCGCTACCTTTAAATTTTGTAGTTGCCATGATTTCTCCTTATCTTTTAGCTTTTTTAAAAGCTTGATCAAGGTCGGCTATTAGATCATCGACGTTTTCGATGCCGATGGCTAGACGAAGCAAATTTTGCTTTATGCCGATCTTATCTAGCAACTCTTTTGGATATGCCTCGTGCGTCATCGTAGCAGGCCTGCAGATAAGGCTCTCTACGCCACCAAGGCTCACTGCTAGATCAAAAATTTCTAGCGCTTTTACAAATTTATTTACATCATATTTTTCATCAAGCTCAAATGAGATAAGAGCGCCGATATCGCTTGCTTGAGCTGCTTGCATCTTTGCCTCTTGCTCGCTATATGAGCCAGGGAAATGCACCACGCTAACGGCGTCACTATCCTCTAAAAATTTGATAATTTTATGGGTATTTTGCGTTTGTCTGTCAAACCTAACGCTAAGAGTTTTAAGCCCACGTATTAGATAGTATGCGTCCATCGGACTGATGATGCCACCAAGCGTATTTTTGGCAAATTTTATCTTTTCAGCCAAAGCATCATCGTTTAGCGTGATGATACCAGCGATCACGTCAGCATGTCCGCCGATATATTTTGTGGCGCTATAGACCACGATGTCAGCTCCGTGCTCAAGCACTTTTTGATAGTAAGGCGTCAAAAATGTATTATCCACGATGACTAGAGCGCCCTTTTTGTGAGCGATCTTTGAAATTCTAGCGATGTCTGTCACTCTTAAGAGAGGGTTTGACGGAGTTTCGATAAATATCGCCGCCACGTCGTCACTAATGTCATCTTCGCTTAAAAAATTTAGATCATCTATAAATTCGCTCTTTATGCCATGGCTTTCAAAAACGGTTGTAACATACCTATATGTGCCGCCATAGACATTGCTATTTAGTAGGACCTTTTGCCCGGTTTTTATAAGGCTAAGTGCAGCTGCTGTTGCTGCCATGCCTGAACCAAAGCTAAATGCATATTTGCTGCCTTCAACCTTTGCAAAAATTTCATCAAATGCTTTTTTTGTAGGGTTGCTACCACGAGAATATGCAAATTCTTGAAAATTTTCAAGATCATCTTGCACAAATGTGCTAGCTAAAAATACTGGCGGAACGACCGCTTTGTTTGGGTTGTTTTTAGCTTCGATGCCTTTTACGATTAGAGTGTCTAGTTTCATAAATTTCCTTTTTAAAAATTTACGAAATTTTACATGATAAATATTAATTTTCCCCAAACCCACCCAAAATATAGCCAAACCAGTAAGTGGTAGTAAAAGTGCTTTTTAAATTTGCATTTGTAAGATTGCTAAGACTAAATTTAAGCTTTTGTCTGGTCTTCGCAAGCCGCCAATGTACGGTTTTTTACTCGCTTTTGGCTAAATTTTTACCATAAATTTTACTCTACTAGATCAACCGTCCAGTTTGCCTCCTGAAGCTTCATCTCAAGCTCTCTGATCTCTTTTGAAAGTGCATCTACTTGCTTTTGAAGTGCGCTCACATCGACTGTGCTTAAAATTTTGATCTCGCTGTTTGAGTAAAGATCGACCTTTTGACTAGCACTCGTTGCAAACTCCCTAAGTACGTTTGCTTTTAGCACCAAAGCGTCCTTTTTAGCGATCATCTCAGTGAGGCTCATGCCTTCAAATTTTGCGCTCGAGTTTGTTAAATTTATAGAGCAAATGAGCGTAAAAAGCTCGCTTGTTAGCTTGTCAAGCTCTTTTAAAAGAAGCTTTGGATCCTCGCTTGGACTTTCATTTTCCTGCGTTTTTGCGTTGCTAAGTAGTCTAACTTTTAGCTGTTCGATGCGCTTTTGCGTGTCAGCCCTTAGTATGAGAGCCTGAGCTAGTTTCATCATTTTTCCTTTTTTGGTATTAAATTTTTAAATCATCTTAGTATCTTTTGGGTTATAATTGATTTAAAATTTTATTTAAGGAAAAGCTATGAAGTACGATTTTGACACATTAGTAAGCAGAGAAGGCACAAACTCATCAAAATGGCGTATGAAGAGCGATGTTTTGCCGATGTGGGTTGCAGATATGGACTTTAAGGCCGCACCTGAGATCTTAAGCGTTTTGCAAAAGCGCCTTGATAACGGCGTCTTTGGTTACTCTTTCATCCCAAAAGAGTGGAACGAAGCGATAAAGAGCTGGTGGCAAAGACGTCACAACGTGAGCTTAGAGAACGAGTGGATGTGCTTTTGCACTGGCGTCATACCAGCTATCTCGACTGCTATTAGGAGATTTAGCAGCCCAGGAGATCAAATTTTAGTGCAAGCGCCTGTATATCACGTCTTTTTTAACTGCATCAAAAACAACGGACGTGAAATTTTATCAAACGACCTAGTCTATAAAAATGGCTCTTATGAGATCGATTTTGACGACCTCGAGGCAAAGCTAGCCCAGCCGCTAACTACCATGATGCTTCTTTGCAACCCACACAATCCAATAGGCAAAATTTGGGACAAAGAGACGCTTAAAAAGATAGGCGAGCTTTGCTATAAGCACGATGTTTTGGTTATCAGCGATGAAATTCACTGCGACATAACTGATCCTGGGCTAAACTACGTGCCATTTATCAGCGTTAGCGAGGAGTGCAAAAACAACTCTATCACGTGCATCTCACCTACAAAGGCCTTTAACATAGCTGGCCTTCAAAGCTCAGCCGTCGTCACACCAAACGAAAAGATCAGATCAAGGCTAAATGCCGCTATCAACTACGATGAGGTTGGCGAGGCAAATGCCTTTGCGATCATCGCCGCAATTGCCGCGTTTAACGAGGGCGAGGCGTGGCTTGATGAGCTTAGAGAGTATCTTTTTGAAAACAAAAAGGTCGTTGCAAACTTCATAAAAGAGCAAAATCTGCCAGTGAAGCTCCTGCCATCAAGTGCGACCTATCTTTTGTGGCTTGACTGCAGTGCATTTTGCGAGGATTCGAGTGAATTTATGAATTTCTTGCGCGATAAAGCGGGACTTTGGCTAAATGACGGCAACGCTTATAGGGGAGATAGATTTTTCCTTCGTATGAATATCGCAACGCAGCGTGAAAGGGTGCTTGAAGGGCTAAAGCGCTTGCAAAATGGGATAAATTTATACACTTCAAAGAGATAAATTTTGGCTGGGTGGCTTTGAAATTTAAGCCGCCCTTGCTTGATACAAAATAGTTTTTGAAGCAACAAATACTGCTCCATTTCTTAAATATCAAAGTGAGTTTTCTGATAAATTTAAAGCCGAGATAGCCTATGCTATTTTTTGGTTGCTTTAAATTTAAGCGTGGAGTTGCTTGGTCGTAATGGGGCGCGATTATTTCGCTAGCATGCCTTAGAATGCCAACAAGAGTGTCTTGATCGCGCTTGGGAGTTGTTGTGAAGCTTTAATAGCTTTGGATCATAAATTTTGTAGTTTAAATTTGAAAGAGATAAATTTAAGGTGAGATAGTTGCCGTTAGTCTAAATTTAAAGCAAAAAGCCTTTGAACGCGAATGCTTAGAGGTATTTTCAAAGCAGTAAAGACCGCGATCATTTTGAGTATCAGGGTGGTTTTAAATTTAAAGGCGTGAAGTTGTTTTGGTTTCGTTTTATAGCACTAAATTTAAAGTAAAAGCCACTGCACCAAAATAGGGCGGTCGCTAAAACTAGTATTTTATGTCATTTCAAAGCTATAATCATCGCGTCTATTGCTCACTAAATTTAGAAACTCAAATTTGAAAAAATAGAAATTTGAAAGTGAGATATCTCGCGTTAGTGTTAAATTTAAAAGAAACCACATGTCAAAACGAGAATTTGAGCCGTTTAAAATCGCATTATTTTTTAAAAATGATTTTTGCTGAGAAATTTGATGATTTTAAAGTTTATATAAAAGCAGAAATTTAAAGATGAGTTGGCTCATTCTGGCTTTAAGATTCTAAAAAGGTTATTTGCCCAAAGAAGCATTTGCACTCTTTTAAAATGATAAATTTGATAGTTAAATTTAAATAAAAAGCAGAAATTTAAAGGCGGGGAGCTCCCGCCAGATATTATTTATGTAGTTCTTTTGTGTAAAACTCAACTGAGCCAAGACCCTCTTTTTGCGCCCACTCGTAAGCTTGGCTTACAAATTCCCAGTTTATGTTCTCGTAAAATGTCTCTAGGTATTTTGGACGAGCGTTGAAGTTGTCGATGTAGTAAGCGTGCTCCCACACATCAACTACTAGAAGCGGCACCTTGCCATCGCTCACTGGAGTTTTTGCGTTGCTAGTTTGCACGATCTCTAGTTTTTTGCTGCTTGGGTCAAATACAAGCCACGCCCAGCCTGAGCCAAAAAGCGTTGTAGCTGCCTTTAAAAACTCCTCTTTAAAATTTGCGAAATTTGCCTCGATCGCAGCCTTTAGCTCGCTTGACATCTCGCTTTTTTTAGCGATGCAGTCCCAGTAAAAGTCGTGGTTATAAACTTGAGCGACGTTGTTGTAAAGGCCGCCTTCGCTATTTTTTAGGATCTCGTAAAATGATGCGTTAGCAAATTTTGTATCTTTTATGAGATTGTTTAGATTTGCAACATAGGTTGCGTGGTGCTTGCCGTAGTGGTATTCACAGGTTTTAGCACTTACTACTGCGTTGTGGTTTGCGTCAAACGGAAGTTTTCTTAGTTCAAACATAATAATTCCTTAATAATAAAATTTGTTATTTCGCATTATAG
>NZ_PPCG01000048.1 GCF_002913745.1 Campylobacter concisus | reverse complement strand
TATTTTATCAATATAATTTATTATACTTTAAGATTATCCTTGATAATATTTGCTCCTGAAATGAATTTAGCAATTTCTCGTCTTTGCATTACTTAAATTCATTTTTCTCCCGACAAATTTAGTGCTAGGAAGTGGTTAGCCTAGCACTTTTCTTTTCTAAATTTAACAAACACCGGCTTTACTATCCTAGCGTAGTCTTTTGCGTTTAAAACGACTGATCTATCAAGAAGCCCTGCATTAAAGGCGATCTCATCGTTTCGCTCTAGCAAACTCTCATCCACAACAAGGTGCAAATTTTTATGAAAGCTAAATGGCGGAACCGAGCCAAATACGCAATCAGCCAAGGCCGTAACCTCCTCTGGACTAGCAAGGCTCGCTCTTTTACCATCAAATTTTTGCGTAAGCGCGTCAAGATCAGCCTGCTCGTCAGCTGGCAAGACCGCTAGCAAGTAAATTTTACCAGCCTTCATCGCTGGCTTTTCGTCATCTAGCAAGTAGCCATCTAGCACATTTTCATCTTTAAAAATTTCTCTAAATTTAGCTTCATCAACGCCTTTTATAGAGCAGACCAGCGCCTTTGCGCCCTGACTCATCTTCGTGCCTCTTATCTTAGCGATCTCCTCTGAAGTCCTAGCGCTCTCATGCTCTATCACTCTAAATTTCGCCCCATTTTTGCTAAGAAGCTCGTGGATTTTATTAAAAATTTGCTCTGACACAGCTCTTTCCTTTGGATAAATTTAGTTAAAATTATACCGCTAAAACAAAAAAGGGCAGGAAAATGCAGATAAATTTAGATGACGTAAAGATCGAACCAAGCTGGAAAGAGGTGCTAAAAGATGAGTTTTTGAGCGAAAATTTCGCTCGCATCAAAGAGAATTTCTTAAAAGCAAAGAGCACTGGCGTCGTCTATCCACCAAGCGGGCTTATATTTAACGCATTTAATCTAACGCCATTTCATGCCGTAAAGGTCGTCATCCTAGGCCAAGACCCATATCACGGCGCAAATCAAGCCATGGGACTAAGCTTTTCAGTGCCAAGTGGCGTGAGAGTGCCGCCAAGCCTTGTGAATATTTATAAAGAAATTTACGCTGATCTTGGCATAAAAGAGCCAAATAGCGGCGATCTTACAAAGTGGGCAAAGCAAGGCGTGCTGCTTTTAAACTCTACTTTAAGTGTAAGTGCTGGAGCGGCAAATTCTCACGCTAGCTTTGGCTGGCAGGGCTTTACAGACGCCGTCATAAGAAAGATTAGCCAAAATTTACAAAACGTAGTTTTTATGCTCTGGGGCAACCCAGCCAAGGCAAAAGCGCCGCTTATAGACGCTAGCAAGCACCTCATCTTAGAAGCAGCCCACCCAAGTCCGCTAGCTCGTGGGGCGTTTTTTGGCTGCAGACACTTTTCAAAGGCAAATATCTACCTAGCAAACCACGGCAAAACGCCCATCGAGTGGGACTTAAACGCTCAAATTTGAGCTATTTTTTAAGCTCACTAAGAAGCTTATTTACCTTTTCTAGCTCACTTTTGCAAAATTTCTCGTCGTTATTTTGCATTATCATCGCCTCTTGGCCGCTTTGTTTTTGCTTAAACTCATCAAATTTAAGTTCAAATAGCCTTAGCGCCTTCTCATCACCCGCAAGCTTCTTGCTCTCTTTGGCGTAAAGCTCATCAAGATAGAGCCTGCTTTGCTTGACATACTCCTTGCAAACCTCGCTTGCACCAAATAAATTTACGCCCAGAAAAAGGGCAAAAATGACAAATTTTTTCATATTTTTCCTTGAAATTTTTGCGTTATACTAGCCTTTAAGCACTTAAATTTTAAAATATTTTGCAAAAAAAGGATGAAAAATGAGGCGAAAAGATAGAGAGCTTGGACGTGACGAGGCGCTTGAGATCATCGATAGTTGCGAATACGGCGTGATCTTATGCGTGGATGATGAGGGAGAAATTTTTAGCGTGCCTATCTCACCGGTTAGGGTTGGTGAGAGCATTTTTGTGCACGGAGCAACCGCTGGTAGCAAGGCAAAACTGCTTCAAAATGGGCGAAAAATGGAGTTTGTCTGCGTTAGCTTCAACAAGGTCCCGCACCTAAATGATAGCGAGCTAGAAATGATAAAAGACGACGGCAAGGCGCTTGGAGGCAAGGTCTTTACGACTGAGTATAAAAGCGCCATCGCAAAAACGAGAGCCTACGAAGTGACAGACGAGGCCAAAAGATATGAAATTTTAAAAATTCTCAGCCAAAAATACACAGCCTACGCGATGAGCACCTTTGACGTGGCGGCCGAGTATGGGCTAAAAAATATGAAAATTTACGAGCTAAAGATAGAGAGCCTTAGCGCAAAGGCTAAAATTTTGCCAAAAGCGGTAAAGGAGTAAATTTGAGCTCACTTGCACTGATGTTTAGACCAAAAAACTTGGATGAAATTTGCGGTCAAAAGGCGGTTAAAGCGGCCTTTTTAAAATTTATAGCTACACAAAAGATACCGCACTCCATATTTTATGGTCCAGCAGGCTGTGGCAAGACGAGCTTTGCAAGGGCTGTGGCAAGCGGGGCAAACTACGACTTTTACGAGTTTGACGGCGGAAATTTAAAGATAGATGACTTTCGCAAAATTTTAAAAAACTACGAAAACGCCCTAAATAAGCCACTCTTTTTCATAGACGAGATCCACAGGCTTAGCAAAACCCAGCAAGAAGCACTACTCATCCCCATGGAAAATTACAAAGCCCTAGTCATCGGCGCAAGCACCGAAAACCCCTTTTTCACGCTAAGCTCAGGCATCAGAAGTCGCTCGATGCTCTTTGAGTTTAGATCGCTTAGCAGCGGCGATTTTGAGGAGCTTCTTGGCAAGATAAGAGAGCAAATTTCATTTAGTATTGACGAGGAGGCGAAGGAGTATCTTTTTAAAAGTAGTGGCGGCGACGCAAGAGCTATGCTAAATTTACTCGAATTTGCCATCACGCTTGATGAAAATGTGAGCATAGAAAATTTAAAAACACTTCGCCAAAATGCCCTAAAAGAGGGGGCAAAAGAGGATGATACGCACTACGAGCTAGCAAGCGCTTTTATAAAAAGTCTGCGTGGAAGCGACGAAAACGCCGTCATATACTATCTCGCAAGGCTCATAGACTCTGGCGAGAGTGCTGACTTCATCGCTAGAAGGATGGCGATATTTGCCAGCGAAGACATCGGCAACGCAAACCCAAATGCGCTAAATTTAGCCGCCAGCACGCTAAGCGCGGTAAAAGAGATAGGCTTCCCAGAGGCTAGGATCATACTGGCTCAGTGCGCCATCTATCTAGCTAGCTCGCCAAAGTCAAACTCCAGCTACAACGCGATAAATGCCGCCCTAAGATACGTGCAAAGCGAAGAAATTTTAAAGATCCCGCCATATCTAAAAAATCACACAAAAGAGAGCAAAGACTACCTTTATCCGCATGATTTTGGTGGCTGGGTCGAGCAAAAATACCTAGAAAAACCGCTCGTTTTTTACAAAAGCAAGGGCATAGGCTTTGAAAAAACGCTAAATGAGTGGCTAGAAAAGATAAGGTCAAAGGGCTAAATTTAGGCTTTACTCTTTTGATTTAAAAAGGTACGCGCATGAACGAGCAAAATTTAACATATATCACAAATTTAAAGATAAAAGACGTGCCGTGGGCGAAGCTAAGCTGTAGTTACGGCACGGCGGAGCTTTTTGCGCAAATTTTAAACACACTTACAAAGGCTGTAAAAAAGAGCAAATTTGATGAAAAAGAGCTTAATGAACTGCTTGATGAGATAGTAGCTCAGTGCGAGTATCAAGAGACATTTTGGCACGCAACGCCCTTTGCGCTCGTTTTTTTAGTGCGAATTTACAAAAGTGCGCTAGGCGAAAAAGGCGAAGCAGCTAAATTTATCTCGCGTAAGCTTGAAGAGTTTTTTAAATTTATGCTTGAAATTTGTGAGAAGCTAGAGCATCTTGAGCACGCAAAGCCGCTTACCAAAATGGAGCAAATGCTAGAGCCAAAGTATCTTGATATCGTGGATCAAGATGAGCTAAGCTATGACGATAGGCTATTTTACAGCTTTTATTACTACTCAAGCATGGTTTTGCAGGGTGCTTTTGTAAAAATTTAGCTTGGCCATGATTTTTTAGTAGTTAATTTAAATTTTATATTTATTCAAATATACTTCTCAAATCCAAATCAATCACGAAAGTTAAAAAATGCCTACAAATTTTGCTGAAATTTTAAATAACTGCGTTGAAAGTATAAATTCATTTCTCTGGGGTCCATACTTCCTAATCGCCCTACTTTGCGGCACTGGACTATTTTTCACCATTAGACTTGGCTTTGTTCAGATTTTTAAATTTAAGATGGGTTTAGGCGAACTTTTTGGAAATTTCTCACTTCATGGCGAGGCTGCTGGCAAGGCTGGTATGAGCTCGTTTCAGGCAGTCGCAACCGCTATCGCGGCGCAAGTTGGCACTGGAAACCTCGTGGGTGCGACCACAGCGCTTATCATGGGCGGTCCTGGAGCCATTTTTTGGATGTGGTGCGCAGCCTTTTTGGGCATGGCTACAAATTTTGCTGAAATTTGCCTCGCTCAAATTTACCGCACCAAAGATGACAGCGGCCACACGATAGGCGGTCCAGCCTTTTACATAAGCCGCGGTTTAAAGGGCAAATGGGCGAAATTTCTAGCTGGATTTTTCGCTATCGCTATCATCATCGCACTTGGCTTTATCGGCAACATGGTTCAAGCAAACTCCATATCAGACGGCTTTAGCGGCGCTTTTGGCATACCGCAGTGGCTAACAGGGGCGTTTTTGGCTCTCATTTGCGCGCTAATTTTCATAGGCGGCGTAAAGGCGATCGCAAGGGTCGCTGAAAAGATCGTACCACTAATGGCGCTACTTTATATCGTTGTTGGCGTGGTTATCATCGCTTTAAATTTCCACCAAATCCCAGAGGCGATCTCACTAATATTTAAAGCTGCGTTTGACCCTTCGGCTGCTTGGGGCGGGGCAACTGGCGCTAGCATCGCAGCTGCTATGAGATACGGCATCGCAAGGGGACTTTTCAGCAACGAAGCTGGCATGGGCTCAACTCCACACGCACACGCTGCTGCAAACGTCAAACACCCAGTCGATCAAGCCGTTCTTGGCATAATGAGCGTCTTTATAGACACCTTTGTCATCCTAAATATAACCGTTTTTGTGGTGCTAACCGCAAACGTCATCAGCTTTGAAAACGGCAAGGCAGTCTTTACTGGCATCACCTTGGTGCAAGAGGCGTTCTCGTCGCATATATTTGGCAAAACTGGCGGTTATAGCTTCGTGGCGATCTGCTTATTTTTCTTCGCATTTACGACGATCATTGGCTGGTACTACTTCGCTGAGATCAACGTGCGCTACCTTTTTGGCGCAAAAGCGGTTAAAATTTTTAAAATTTTAGTTGTTGTTTTTGTCTTTTTAGGCAGCTTGCAAAAGGTTGATTTTGTCTGGAGTTTAGCAGATATGTTTAACGGACTTATGGTTGTGCCAAATTTGATCGCCATTATCCTTCTAAGCCCAGTCGTGGCTAAACTTTTAAAAGATCACGACGTTGGCAAAGATTACGACGTAAAAGAGTATTTGAAGTAAATTTAAGAGTGAGTGGAGAGAGGCCTCTCCACATTAAATTTATTATTATAGGTGGTCAGTTGGAGCGACAGTTATAGGCTCAAGTGGCATATAAAATGTCGTTGCTTGAGGTTCAGCGTATTTATTGCCGGCCTCATCTACTGATGAAGCTTGGACTGTGTATTCGTTAGTGTCAAGAGTATCCAACACACTGCTCTCAGCTCTCCAGTTACCATCAGCATCAGCCTTAGCGCTTAGTTTCTCAACCACATGAGCTTCGTTGCCTTTCTCTACCCAAGAGTGACCAAAGGCATCACGATAAACAACTTCAGCTTTTGTAATGACTAAATTTATATCAGCAAATGGCTCTGCCTTGCCCTCGATACTTGGTGATAAGTCATATTGTTTATTACTATCATACATTGTGTTATAGTGTGACAAGTCAGAAAAGTCATCAGTAGATATTTTTGTGATAGACAAGGTGCTATTATCTGTATCAACAGTTATCTCTTGCGTGCTTGTAGCTTTTAGCTCTTCGCCGTTTGCAGCTACTTTGCTAGCTTCGATAGTAAATTTATGATCTCCATCAGCTAAAGGCGAATTTGGTGTATATGACCAGTTGCCATCATTATCAGTAGTTGTCGTGCCAAGCAGTGGTGCATTTTCACCTTCGCCATCAAATATACTTATAGTAGCGTTTGAAGTAGCCTTACCTACCAAAGTTGGAGTGTTATCGTTTGTGATATGCAGACCTGTTCTTTGTGAATTTTCATGCTCTAAGATATTGCCCTCGATGTCAAGGTTGCCGCTTACTGCCTGATCTGTATTACCAGTAACTACGTTATCATCCACTGCTGTAACAGATACTTCTAGTGGCTGCGACAATATATTGTTATATGCATTATCTATCGCAGCTGCAAGTGTATCAAGACTAAAACCCTCCTCGCTTGCGCCACCGCTTACATTTGTAAAAGCCTCTGCGCTAGCGTTTGCTTGAGAGCTTAGATCGCCAAAATTTGCATTGATGTTTGAGTAGTGACCACCATTTGCAAAGCCAGCAGCGCCAAGGCTCACGCCATTCGAGCTTACTCCGCCTGCTGATTGAGTGCCGCCAGCTGCAGTCTCTTCAAGATCAGAGATATTTTTACCATTTAATAATTGCTCTTGTAGCGATGCTATCTCTTTGCCAGCCTCATCGCTAGCTTTTTCATTTTGAGTTTGCGCAGCTTGCACCTCAACCTTTACGCCGTCTTGCTCTTTTATGACCTCGTTATCATAGATCACGTCGCCTACTTTTAGAGTTCTTTGATTTCCATTAGCATCATTAGTTTAAAATTTAAAAATAGTAGAGTTACAAAAAATATTTTTAAATTTTATTTTTTTGGATTTTTGTATTTTGGAGAATTTGATATAAAAATGGTGGCCCCGAATGGACTCGAACCATCGACCACTACCATGTCAAGGTAGTGCTCTACCAACTGAGCTACGGGACCAAAGATTTGGGATTATATTTTATTTTCCTTTTTATTTAGCTTAATTGCCATTTTCTTTAAAATTCAAATGCATAAAACTGGTCTATATTTTAGTACTCTAAAATATTATTAATGCAGATTTAATCAAGCGAAGACTATAAT
>NZ_PPCG01000047.1 GCF_002913745.1 Campylobacter concisus | reverse complement strand
GCCTAGCCTATCCATAAGATCATCCATTACCTAGCCCCTTTTTTTTAAAATTTATAGGTAAAAACATACATTATTAAGACGGATAATATTATTTCTATTACAACCATCTTATTTAGCCAAAAGGCTTTAGTTCTCTTTATTATTCGTTCCATTTACACACCCTTATTTTTATTGTCTATCTCTTTTTGCTTCATACTTTTTTATGTCCTCTAGCTGTCCTATACACTTCTCATAACCACTATAAACATCTATTAGCAGCACCCCTGCTTCGCTTTGGTTTGTTACATTTCTATCTGCTATCATAGGGGCTTGTAATAGGTAGCTTGGTATCTTGTCATACTTATTTAGCACTGCCTGCTTGCTTTCGCAACCCATCAAGCACATAAGAAACGCTGATGTCAAGAGCATTAGACATATCCTTTTTGTCCTCATTTTGCACCCTTTCTTTGACTTTACTAGCCTTTATTTCTATTATTTGTTTTTGCCTGCTGACCTTTTCAATGGTATCAAGCTTAAGAGAGATAAGCCTATCTTGCTCGTTTATCTCATCCTTAAGTCTAAGGTTCATCTCATCGCTAGCCTTTAGATTAGCTCTTGTAACGCTAAGCTCATTATCTAAGCTTTGATACCTATACCCTAGAAACAAAGTAGTAAGCAGCAAGAAGCCACTAAGATATAAACTAGGACTTAGCACTTGTATCCCTCCCATATTTGATTATGTGATAGGCTCTTACGCTGTAATAGAAAAGCAGTATCTTCCATTTAGATACACCTAAGAGCTCCAAGAGTTCCCTAAAGGTATCATCAGCTACTTTAAAATCACTATTGTTGCCTAGCTTTATATAAAGTCTTAAGGCATCATCTGTTAAGTAATCGTGTATCACAGAGGCTGTTAGATACTCAGGGCTATAAGGCTCAAACATCCACCAAAATATTCTAGGGATACTTGCACCGTCTGTTATGTAGCCCACAGGTATGTCTATGTCTTTATACTTAAACGGACTAGCTGTCTCAAAGTTATCCTTACCAAAAGGCTTAACTACTATTCTTTGTAACTTCTCAGCCATTATGCACCTCCTCAAGTGTTGGCATCTCTGCTAAAATCTCATCAAAACTCTTAGGCATCTTATGCTTACCCTCAGCAATAGCATTTAGCAAGCCATAGCCATACTTCCACACCTTAGCTCTCCAAATACCAAAGGCTTCCCCTTCTGCTCTAAAGTCATTGTCATAGCCTGCATAAGAGCAAGCAGAGAGTATGTCGTCATACCCTTTCTCCCTTGCCTTAGCATCTAGGAGTTGCTGGGTTTTTTCTTTAAAAAGTGCTGTAAGTTCCTCTAGGTTCTTGCTTACTATCTTGTATGAGACCTTATAGACATCATCATCAATCATAGAAGCTTGGACTACTTTTTGAAACTCATCAGTATTTACAGGGTATTCATCATAGCTTACTACTAAGTAGTCTAGCTTTTTAAGCTCTTCTTTGCTTAGAAAGCTAGTATAAAGAGTACCCTCAGAGGTTGTAATATAAGGTTTGTTCTCAACAATCCCTTCTTTTATGTTATATAGTTCCATTACCTATCCTATTATTCTAATCTCCATTACTTCGGTATCTTCCGTACTATAAGAAGTACCCCTAGTTACATTAGTTTTCATCAAACAAACAAGCTTGTCTTCTTTTTTAAATAAAGTGGCTTCTCTCGTTCTCTTAAGTGAGCTATCCTCATACAGAGCAGTAGAGGGGGCTTGCTCCTCTTTTATAAAAGTCTCTAATGAGGTTGGCGCTCTCCCAATAAATGTTATTGATGCTTTTTTATTTATTAGGCTATCATCCCACTTACCAAGCACTACCTCTTTCTCTCTATTTCCCTGAGAGATGGTAAAGGCTTTACTTAAAACTTCTCCAACAAAGTAGGCATTTCCAAACAAAGCACCATTACCTTTTGCTTCAGTATAGTTATCCAATCCGTTGTTTCCTCTTCTGAATATTAAGTTAAAGTTGGTGTTTGTGTCTAAAAGGGTTTCTCGGTTAAGCTTAAAGACAAGGCGATCTCTTATTCCTAAAGGGGTATGAAGAGATGCCTCTAGTATCATAGTAGGTAAAACACCGTTAGCAACCTCATAAGGATACTGAAAGGTCATTGCACTTATGTTCCCAGTTATGAGCGTAGTCTTTCCCCTGTTATAAGTATAAAACTTATCATTGTTTTTCCAAACGTGAGATATTATTTTAGAGCTAGTAGTAGTCCCTACGTCCTCCCACCATAGCGTACTATTTTCTGAAAAGAAGCGGTAGTTTAATGCAAAATAGATATAAACATATTTTGAATAAGTATCTTCTAGCTCCTTTGGTATCAAGAGGCTTTTTATCTCATTTTTTGAAATACGTATTTGTTGAGAAGGGGTTAAGTCTAGTAAGTAAGCACTAACTCCTGATATACTTGTATCTTTCTCAAAACGAGGCTTAGTGAAGCCGCAACCT
>NZ_PPCG01000046.1 GCF_002913745.1 Campylobacter concisus | reverse complement strand
AAGTTAAATAATCCGCTGTGGCTCGCATCTAGCATCGGCTTTATCTCCATTAAAAATACGCAGAAAAAGACTAAAACTGCCACTTGGATGATGATGTAAGGCACCACGCCTTTATAAATAGCAGCTGTTTTTATCTCAGCAGGTGCGACTGATCTTAAGAAAAATAGACTAAACCCAAATGGCGGCGTCAAGAATGAAGTTTGTAAATTCATAGCAACCAAGATCGCTAGATAGACTGGGTTTATGCCAAGTTTTGCGGCGATTGGTACCAAGATAGGAAGCACGATATATGAAATTTCAACAAAATCGATAAAAAAGCCAAGCACAAAGATAACAGCCATACTAAAGATAATAAAGCCCCACTTCTCGCCTGGTAAATTTGTCATGAAATTTTCAACTATCTCATCGCCTCCAGTGTAGCTAAAGACCATAGAAAAGGCAGTCGCACCAACAAGTATGGCAAAGACTAGAGCTGTAGTTTTCACGCTCTCAGCCAAAGCCTCTTTCATCATAGAAAATGAAAATGTCCTATAAAACATAGCGAGAATGATAGCGCCCACGCAGCCAAATGCTGAACTTTCAGTCGGCGTAGCGATACCTGCAAAGATAGAGCCAAGCACACAAATAACTAGCAAAAGCGGTGGAAAGATCGCAGTTAGCGCTCTAATGATCTGCTTAAATTTACTAACGCCACTCTCATCTTTTACGATAGGAGCGACTTCTGGTTTAAGATAAGCAACTATCAAAATATAAACTATATAAACGGCAACTAGCGTAAGTCCTGGCACAACAGCTTGGTGAAAAAGCTCGCCAACTGGCACTGAAAAGATATCGCCCAAGATGATAAGCACGATAGAAGGAGGGATGATCTGGCCAAGCGTACCAGCAGCGCATATCGTGCCACAACCAAGGGATTGATCGTATTTATACTTTAGCATTACAGGTAAGCTTATAACGCCCATAGCAACGACGCTAGCTCCTACGACGCCAGTTGATGCTGCAAGAAGCGCACCAACCAAAATGGTGCTAATAGCGATACCGCCTCTGATTTCTCCAAAGAGCATACCCATGCTCTCAAGCAGTCTCTCAGCTAGCTTTGACTTTTGAAGCACGACGCCCATAAAGACAAAGAGTGGAACTGCTATGAAAATTCTACTCTCCATGATAGAGAAAATCCTATAAGGCATGAAGTTAAACATATCTTTAAATACTTCTATACTGCCAAGTAGCCCATCGCCGTCGCTAAGGCTCTCTACAACGCTACCAACCATGCCAAATATCATCGCAACCGCACCAAAGGTAAATGCCACTGGAAAGCCAATGCCAAGCATCAATAGCGCGGCTATAAACATTATTAATCCCGCCATATTTTCTCCTTACTAGCTTTCTTGTAGCGATTTAAATTTTTTATAAAAAAGCCGATCGCAAAAAATACAAGTATGTAAAATGAAACAGGGATCATCGCTTTTATGATCCATCTGTGAGTAAGACCGCCTGGATCTGCGCTAGCTTCTGCTGAGCTATAAGCATCTCCTACAAATCCAAATGATAAATTTGAAACCAAAAGCGCAAATGGTATGACAAAAAATACAGTGCCAAGCATATTTACAAGGGCTTTGTTTTTTGGCGAAAATTTAGCATAAAAGATATCAACTCTGACGTGTGCGTCCTCTTTTAGGGCATAGCTCATGCCAAGTAGAAATATCACAGCAAAAAAGTGCCACTCAAGCTCCTGAAATGCAACGTTGCCGTAAGAGAAAAAGTATCTTGCCACAACGTTAAAAAATACGTCTATTATCATCAAAGCCATAATAAACATACAAATATAGCCGACTATATCGCCAGCTTTGTCAAAAAATCTCTCAATCTTATCCATTAAAAACCTTTAATAGTTCATTTATCATGATAATGAGCACGCAAACTGGTGCTACATATCTTAGTAAAAAATACCATGCATTAAATACAAAATCGCTCATATATGGGCTAAATAGCACATACAAAGCATTTTTTTTCATAAAATATCCTACAAATATCGCCCCGCCGATGCCGCTAATTGGTAGCAAAATATTTGAAGCGGTAAAATCAAGAAAATCAAAGAAATTTTTACCAAATAGCATAAATTTATCGCCAACATTTTCTATATTTGATAAAAGGCATAAAAATCCCACTATGAAAATCCCAGCTCCAACTATGCTAAGAGCCTTTCTTCTACTCATGCCATACTCTCTGATCAAGAAAAATGCAAATGGCTCAACGATAGAGATCGCTGAAGTGATACCAGCAAAGATAAGTGCAACAAAAAACGCCACAGCTAAAATTTGACCTATCACACCAAGCTTAGCAAATAGCGTTGGTAGCGAGATAAAGACAAGTCCTGGTCCTTGAGACGGAGTAGCTCCAAATTCAAATATAAAAGTAAAAATAACAAGACCTATCATAATAGCAAGTGCTATGTTTATAAAGACGATGCTTAGCGTTGAAGTGGCTAAATTTGTATCATCGCTTAAGCTGGCTGAATAGGTAATGATCGCTGCCATGCCAAGAGATAGCGTCCAAAATGCAAGTCCAAGAGCTAGCAAGAGTGAGTTAAATGAAATTTTACTAAAGTCAGGGATCAGCAAAAATTCAGCCGATTTTACAAAGCCACCCATCGTCATAGAGTAAAAAAGCATGATCAAAACCATGATAAATAGGCTTGGCATCATCCAAACATTTAGCTTCTCTATGCCGCTTTTTACGCCTTTTGAAAGGATGTAAAAGCAAGCTGCAAATGCTATAACAAAATATAGCGTCTGCTCGCCAAGACCATGCGTCAAAAGATCATTAAATATCACTTTTGAGCTATCTATATCACTTGGCAAGCCAGAAAAAGATAGGACAAAATACTTAAAGACCCAGCCGATTATCACGATGTAGTATGATGAGATGATAGCTGCTGTGACCATGGCTAAAATTCCAACCAGCTGCCATAAATTTTTATTTTTAGCTGCTAGCTTTCTAAAAGCATTGACGCTGTCACTCTCGCTAAGCTTGCCGATACTAAGCTCTGCCATAAAGATAGGCACGCCGACTAGAAAAGTTATCAAAAGATATAGGATAATAAACGCCGAACCGCCGTTTTCACCAACCATGTATGGAAATTTCCATGCATTGCCAAGTCCAACAGCCGATCCAGCGACTGCTAGGACATAGCCTATTTTAGAAAATTGTTCTTTTGCCATATTATGAGATCTCCCTTATTAACACCACCAGAACTAAAAGTGGAGCCACAAATCTAATTAAAAAATACCAAATTTTAAATACAACTTTGCCCATATAAGGCACAAATAGCTCTTTTAAAAGCTCAAATTTCATAAAGTAGCCAACAAAGATAGCAAACAAGATACCACCAAGTGGGAGCATGATGTTTGAGCTGAGATAATCAAGCAGGTCAAAAAAGCTTTTACCAAAAAATGTAAGCGCATCTTTAAATTCGCTTGTGCCACTTAATGCACATAAAATTCCTAAAACATAAACCACGCAAGCAACTATTAGGATCGATTTATTTCTACTAAATTTTAGGCTTTTGCTTAAAAAAAATATAAATGGCTCAACCATCGAGATAACCGAGGTGATGCCAGCAAAAAATAGTGATATAAAAAATGTAAATGCCAAGAAATTTCCAAGCAAACCAAGCTTTGCAAATAGCGTTGGTAGCGAGATGAAAGCAAGCCCTGCGCCTTTTGATGGCTCTGAGCCAAACTCAAATGTAAATGTAAAGACGATAAGGCCGATGATGACGCTTATTATGATGTTCGCAAAGACGACATAGAGTGAAGAGGTAAATAAATTTGTATCATCACTTAGACTTGATGAGTAGGTAAGTATGCAGCCAATGCCAACGCACATCGTAAAAAAAGCAAGTCCAAGAGCGTTTAAAACGGCTGCTTGATCTATCTTTGAAAAGTCAGGCACTAGTAGAAATTTAGCCGCTTTATCAAAGCCCTCCATGCCAAAAGAGTAGCCAAGCATAAGCAAAAGCAAGATAAAAAGAGCTGGTATAAGATAGACATTTATGCGCTCGATGCCGCTCTTTACGCCCTTTGTAAGGATGAAAAAGTAGGCAAAAAACGCGATACTAAAGTATAAAATTTGCTCACCTATGCCATTTGAAGTGAAATTTACAAAAAGCGTCTCTGAGCTTGCCATATCTTTAGGCAGCTCGCCAAAGCTTAAAATGACGTATTTTAAAACCCAGCCAATGATGAGTGTGTAAAAAGAGGCGATAAATAGTCCAGTCACCATGATAACACCGGCAAATTTCCAAGAATTTGCCCCTTTTGTAGCTAGGCTTTTAAACGCTCCAACCGTATCAAGGCGTGAAATTTTACCCATCGCCATCTCAGCAAAAAATATGCTAAGACCAACAGCAAAGGCAAAAAATAGATATATAAGGATAAATGCCGAGCCGCCGTTTTCACCAACCATGTATGGAAATTTCCATGCATTACCAAGCCCGATAGCCGCTCCAATTATCGATAAGACAAAGCCAATTTTACTAAATCTCTCTGCCATTATTTACCTGCCATCTGGTAGATCATTATCGCACAAATGGCAACTGGCACGACATATCTTAAGAAAAAGTACCAAATTTCAAAAAATGCTCTTCCCATAAAATCGCCAAAGAGTAGATACAAACTCTCTTTTTTAAGTTTATAGCCAACAAAAAAGCTAAATACGATAGCGCCTATTGGCATCATGATATTTGATGTGAGAAAGTCAAGCGCGTCAAAAAATGGCTTACCGCAAACGCTAAAAGCACTTGATGTGTCTGAATAATATGAAAGTATGCAAAAGATGCCCAAGATATAGACAAAGGCGCCGATGTAAAGAAGCGCCATCTTTCTTGAAATTTCAAATTTCCTAACCAAATAATAAGCAAAAGGCTCGATCATCGAAACCGCGCTCGTAATGCCAGCAAACAATAACGATACGAAAAATGCTACCGCCATGACGTTGCCAACGACGCCAAGCTTTGCAAAAAGCGTGACAAGCGAGATAAATATAAGGCCCGGACCACTTGCCGTGCTATCAGCCCCATAAGCAAATATAAAGGTAAATACGACAAGCCCCATCATGATACCTATTAAGATGTTTATAAAGATGATAGAAAGCGTTGATTTTGTTAAATTTGTGCGCTCTGGTAAATTTGCAGCGTATGTTGGTATGACGCCAACGCCCATAGATAGCGAGAAAAATGCAAGGCCAAGAGCCTGCAAGACAACATCTGGCGTGATCGCACTAAAATTTGGTACAAATAAAAATTTAGCCGCCTTCACAAAGCCATCACCCATGCTAAGCGCGTAAAAAAGCATACAAACCAGCAAGACAAAAAGGCTTGGCATCATCCATATATTTAGTTTTTCTATGCCACTTTTTACGCCTTTTGAAACGGCAAAAAAGACCATCAAAAAGACTATGCTAAAGCAAAGCACGGCACTGCTTAGATCATTTGATAAAAGCGTGTTAAACTGCTCCCCTGCAGCTTTTGTGTCAGATAAAAGTGGCAAAAAACTAAGATAGATATACTTTAAAATCCAGCCAATAACAACCATATAAAATGAAGCTATAAGTATCGCTCCGATCATGAAAAAGCCAGAGAGCGACCAAGCTTTTTTATTTTTTGGAGCGAGCTTATAAAGAGAACTTACGATGTCGCTTTCGCCAAGTTTGCCGATGCTGAGCTCCGCTAAAAACGCCACAAATGCGATAGCAAATGTAAGAAGCAAATATAAAATTATAAATGCCGAACCGCCGTTATTTCCCACCATCGTAGGAAATTTCCAGGCATTGCCAAGACCCACAGCAGAACCAGCCATAGCAAGGACAAAGCCTATCTTTGAAAATTTCTCGTTTATCATTGAAAACCTAAGATTAAGAATAAATTAAATTCTTTCAAAGATAGCATAAAAAAACTTTCATTTTTCTAAGCCAAGAATTTTTTATAGGCAATTTAAATTTTTAGTGTTTTTATTTGAAACAAAGTTTTGTTTTTGTAATATTACGGCTCATAAAGTTTAAGTAGGGGACAGATCCGAAAGAGCTTTAAAATTTTAAAGGAGCAACGATGAAAAAGATCGTGTTTTTAATTCTTGGTCTTGCTGCATTCGCATTTGGCGCTGACGGTGAGATGATTAGATCATATTCAGTTATCGCTGGCGGTATCGGCCTTGGCCTTGCAGCTCTTGGCGGTGCTATAGGTATGGGTAACACAGCTGCTGCAACTATCAGCGGAACAGCTAGAAACCCAGGTGTAGGTAGCAAACTTATGACTACAATGTTTATCGCTCTTGCGATGATCGAAGCACAAGTTATCTACGCACTTGTTATTACACTTATCGTTCTTTACGCAAACCCAATGCTTGGCTAAGCGTAAAGCTTAAATTTAGCCCCTCTTTGGGGCTTTTGTTCTTTTTGCGATCATGGTGGAATTGGTAGACACGCTATCTTGAGGGGGTAGTGCCGCTAGGTGTGCGAGTTCGAGTCTCGCTGATCGCACCATCTTATCTCTCTTTATCAAAATCTTAAATTTCTAAGCTATAAAAAAGGAAAATTTTATGTTAGATAAAAAACGTGCCCTAAAACAATTACAAAATGAAGCAGATGATGCTGCTATATACTCTCTTCTTGAAGCTAGCGAAAAAGTCGAAGAGAACAAAAAAATACTTCGAAAATTAATCACCGAAGAGAGGCGCCACTATGCTTTTTGTCAAAAGATAACTGGCGAAAGCAGAAGCGCAAATTTATTCAAAGTCATCTTCTATACGATACTTGTTAAAATTTTTGGCACATCTTTTACCCTAAAATTTATGGAGTCACGCGAAGAAAATGCGGAGAAATTTTATCTTGACATAGTAGATGAATATCCTGAAGCTCGTGATATTTACGAAGAGGAGATGAACCACGAAAATAGTCTAATCTCCATGCTAAAAGACACAAAGCTCGTAAATGCTGGTGGCATCGTGCTTGGCATGAATGATGCTTTAGTTGAGCTAACAGGCACACTTAGCGGTATCGCGCTTGCATTTTCAAATACAAAATCAGTTGGCGCAACAGGCCTTATCATGGGCGTGGCAGCTGCACTCTCTATGGCTGGCTCAGCATATCTCGAGTCAAAAGAAAATCCAAGTGATGAGATCAAACCGCTTACCTACTCGCTCTACACAGGCGGTTCGTACATCATAACAACGGCATTTTTGATACTTCCATTTTTCATCTTTACAAGCGGTCTTTACGCCGTCTTGTCGATGTTTTTCTTTGCGTTAGTTGCCATCATCACTTACAACTTTTATATAAGCGTGGCAAAGGAGCTTAAATTTTTACCAAGAGTGATTGAGATGTGCGTGATAACTTTTGGCGTTGCGATCATATCTTTTGGCATCGGCTTTTTAGTCAAACACTATTTTGGACTAGATATTTAATCCAAAATTTCATACCAAGTGTAACTATCATCCCCAAAATTCCCACTAAAAAGTGGTTTTAAATTTAGATCAAGGCTCAAATTTTCACCAGTTTTGAAATTTGAGCTTTGATAGATAAGTAGCCACTTTACATTTGCTAGCTTGCCCTCTTTTGCAAGTTTTAAAAACTCGCCAGCTCCTTCAAACATACAAAGTCCTTTTAGATCAAGCTCTTTTTGAATGCCAACTTTGCGATTTGGTACGCTAAAAAGTGGCAATGTTTCATCAAATTTATCGCTTCTTGAGTAGATTATGACATCTGGGTTTTTGCCATTTTTTATAAGTCTAGTATCGAGCCTTGGTCGGTCTGTCCGCACTGTGTTACCACCGATCACTAATGTATCTATGACACTTCTTAGTTTATGCACATGAGTTCGGCTAAGCTCATTTGTGATGATGCCCCCACTTGCCACGCCGTTTTTACTAATGGCGATTTTTAAAAAGCTAAATCCACCATTTTGATATGCCAAAAATGGCTCAAGTAGCTTATCACAGCGCTCTTTTAAAATGCCAAATTTAACTTTCACTCCAGCACCTTGAAGTAAATTAGCACCGCCACTTGCTATTTTATTTTCATCGTGGCTGCCAATTATGACCTCGCTAAAGCCAAGCTCTTTTAGCAAATTTGCACAAGGTGGCGTTTTACCGTGATGCGAGCAAGGCTCAAGAGTGACATAGGCTTTTGCATTTTTTAATAAATTTGAGTGGTTGTTTAGTATAAATTCATAGGTAAATTTTGGCTCTAAAAGGTCAAATTCGCCCTCTTTTATATCGGAGCTAAATTTAGCACTATATGCTTTTATAAAATCATCTTTAAATTTTTCACTTTTTTTGCAAAGCGCAAAGAGTATCGCTGTCGGTTCAGCGTGTAAATATCCAGCCTTTTCATGAGCCTTGCAAGATAAAATTTGCCCATTTTCATCAAGGACAAGGCATCCAACAGCTGGATTTGGATAGGTCAGGATCTGAAATTTCCAAGCCTCGCTTAAAGCAAGGCCCATGTAAAATTCGTCGTTCATCCATGCCTCTTTAAAAAACACACCAGCCTCTGCCAGTGTGTTTTCATAAATTTACGACAATCCGTCAATCTTGCCCTCTGCGTCTATCTTCATATTGACCGCAGCTGGCACTTTTGGAAGTCCTGGCATTAGCATGATCTTACCGCAAACCGCGACGATAAAGCCAGCTCCCGTTCTAATGTCAAGGTCTTTTACGCTAAATGTAAAGCCCTTTGCTCTGCCCAAAAGCTTCGCATCGTCACTAAATGAGTACTGAGTTTTTGCGATACAAACTGGCAAATGGCTCAAATTTAGCTCTTTTATCATCTCAAGCTTTTTAAGAGCGGCCTCTTCAAAGACCACCTCGCCAGCTCCATAAATTTCCTTAGCGACCTTTTCTATTTTAGTTTTCGTATCGTCACTCATCTCGTATGTGAAATTTATCTTGCTTGGCTTATCGCACGCTTTTAAAACTAGCTCGGCAAGCTCAAGCGCACCTTTGCCACCTTTTAAGAAATTCTCGCAAACTGCCACTTCTACGCCAAGCTCATGACAATACTCTTTTACGAAATTTATCTCTTCATCGGTGTCAAAGCCAAATTTATTAAGCGCCACAACCACGTTTTGACCAAATTTACCTTTTAAATTTTCGATGTGTCCGCCAAGGTTTTCGATGCCTTTTTTAAGGGCATTCATATCTGGTTTTGTGATCTCATCTTTGTTTGCTTCGCCGTTATATTTTAGCGATCTGATAGTACTTACAAGCACTACAGCGCTTGGTCTAATCTCAGCAACCCTGCACTTTATATCTAAAAATTTCTCCGCGCCAAGCTCTGAGCCAAAGCCAGCTTCAGTGATGACGTAGTCAGCTAAATTTAGAGCCGTTTTTGTTGCGATGACTGAGTTGCAGCCGTGTGCGATGTTTGCAAATGGGCCGCCATGCACGAGCGTAGGTGTGTGCTCTAGTGTTTGAAATAAATTTGGCTTGATCGCATCTTTTAAAAGTATGCAAACAGCGTCTTCGCAGCCTAGATCACGCACGTAGATAGGCTTTTTATCGCTATCGTAAGCGACCATGATGTTTGCCATGCGCTCTTTTAGATCAGAAAGGCTTGTGGCTAGACAAAGTACAGCCATGATCTCGCTTGCGGCAGTAATATTAAAGCCATCTTCTCTTGGCACGCCGTCCGTTCTGCCACCCTGACCCACAGTGATAAATCTAAGCGCGCGGTCGTTCATATCCATACAGCGCTTCCATAAAATTTTCTCGATTTTTAGTGGGTTTTCTTGATAGAGGCTATTATCTATCATCGCTGAAATTAGGTTATTTGCCGATGTTATCGCGTGAAAATCGCCAGTAAAGTGTAAATTTAGATCCTCCATAGGCGCAAGCTGTGAGTAGCCACCACCTGCTGCTCCACCCTTTATGCCAAAAACTGGTCCCAAAGATGGCTCGCGAAGTGCTAGACAGACCTTTTTGTTAAGTGAATTTAGTGCGTCGGCTAGACCGATCGACATAGTCGTTTTGCCCTCGCCGTATGGGGTTGGATTAGTCGCGGTGACTAAGATGAGTTTTGAGTTTGATGGCTCAAGTCTAGGGGAAATTTTGGCCTTAAATTTGCCATAAAGCTCAAGCTCGTCTTCGTTTAAGCCTAGTCTTGCGGCAACTTTACTGATGTGTTCAAGTTTCGTTTGGTGAGTTATCTCGATGTCGCTTAGCATTTTACCACTCCAAATATGTTTTTGCTTTTTTTATCTCACTGATGTTGATCTCAAAAATTCCCTCTTCGTTTTCTACCGCGATGCTCTCTTCGTCTGCTTTTACAAGCCTTCCTGCAAATTTCTCAGCCTCTGTTTGAACTTTAACTAGCTCACCGATGCTTGATTTAAAATGAGATGGCTTGCTAAGCTTTCTCTCAAGGCCAGGCGAGCTAACCTCAAGGTTATAATCCCCGCTAACTGGCGGAGTCACGTCAAAGATAGGCGAGAGCAGACGGCTCACTTTTTCGCAATCATCAAGGCTCACTCCGCCATTTTTTGTGATGTAAACTCTAAAAATAGCCCTGCCATTTTCATTTGCGATCTCGCTATCGTAAAGCTCAACGCCGCATTCGCGTACTAGTTTGTCTAAATTATCCATTTTTGTTTAAATCCTTTGAAATTTTATCAAACAACTTATCCATATGGTTTTGATACTCTAATCTATCATCAAATTTAAAGTGAAAATTTGGACATCTATACCAGCCCTCAGCCGCCATACAGTGGTTTTGCAAATGCCTGCAAACGCGCTTTAAATGCCCCAAAATATACTCTTGCTCGCGCTCATCAAACATCATCTTGTCAAGATAAACAAATGCATCGTATCTGCCCTTTTTGCACTCGACGTCAGTGACGCAAAGCCCCTTTAAAATGCTATCTTCAAGAGTGGCTAGAGCCTCTGGTATGAGCTCTTTTAGCACACTCTCTGTTCTCATACGCTTTATTTCGTTAGCGTTCATAGAGTAGCTTTCTCCTTGACTTCTTTGAAGCTTTCGATGTAGTCATTTTCTCTAATGTCGTTGAAATTCTCGATACCAACGCCACACTCATAGCCTTTAGCAACCTCTTTGACGTCATCTTTGAAACGTTTTAATGAGCTAACTAAGCCCTCATAAACGACCACACCTTCTCTAATAAGGCGAATTTTTGCCCCTCTGTTTATCGTGCCCTCAGTGACGATACATCCAGCGATAGTGCCAACTTTTGGCACATGGATCACTTGGCGAACCTGTGCTTGGCCAAGCTGCTCTTCTCTGATGATAGGTGACATTAGTCCGCCTAAAATCGCCTTCACGTCGTCGATTAGATTATAAATAACATTGTAAGTTTTTATCTCGACGCCGCTCTCTTTTGCCTTCTCTTTTATCTCGCCAGTTGGCCTTATGTTAAAGCCAAGGATGATACAGTCGTTACTTGCGCTTGCAAGTGCAACGTCGCTTTGCGTGATGCCGCCAACTCCTGAGTGGATCACATTTACTCTGATCTCGTCATTTGCTAGTTTTTCTAGGCTTGCTTTTAGCGCCTCAAGTGAGCCGCCAACGTCAGCTTTGATGATGACTGGAAGTGTCTTTAGCTCGCCCTCAGCGATCTTAGCGCTAAGCTCATCGATACTAACCTTTGTGCTCTTGCTAAGCTCTTTTTGGCGGATATATTCAGCCTTTTTCTGTGCGTACTCACGAGCTTCTTTATCGGTTTTTACGCCTATTAGCGTCTCGCCAGCCTCTGCTATCTCGCTAAGGCCTACTATCACGCCACATTCGCCTGGTTTTATCTCTTTTAGTGGCCTACCCTGATCATCAAGCAAGCTTCTTATCTTACCGTATGCAACGCCAGCTACGACTGTATCTCCGACATGAAGCGTGCCGTTTTCAACGATGATGGTAGCTACTGGACCACGGCCTTTTTGAAGTGAGCTCTCGATGACAGTAGCTTTTGCGTTTGCCTTTGGATTTGCCTTTAGCTCCAAAAGATCAGCTTGTAAAAGTACGATCTCAAGTAGATCATCTATACCCATACCTGTTTTTGCAGAGATCGGCACAAATTCATATTTGCCACCCCACTCTGTTGGCATGATGTCAAGCTCAGCAAGACCAGTTTTTACTAGATCTGGATTTGCTGACTCTTTATCCATTTTGTTTATCGCAATGATTATTGGCACACCAGCGGCTTTTGCGTGGCTAACTGCCTCTTTTGTCTGTGGTTTTACGCCGTCATCTGCTGCAACAACGATGATAACTATATCAGTTACGCCAGCACCCCTTGCACGCATAGCTGTAAATGCCTCGTGGCCTGGAGTATCGATAAATGTGATGTTTCTGCCATTTTTATTTACCATATAAGCGCCCACGTGCTGAGTGATACCGCCAGCCTCGCCTGCTGCTACGCGAGACTTTCTTATGTAGTCAAGTAGCGAGGTTTTACCGTGGTCTACGTGACCCATGATGGTTATAACTGGTGCTCTTGGCTGGAGATTTTCATCATCTTTTATCTCTTCTTCATAGGCTGCTACGTAGTCAAATTCTTTTTGATCGTCGATGATATTTACCTCGACATTAAACTCATCAGCCAAAATTTCTATCGCATCTTCATCCAAAAAGTCGTTTTTAGTTGTCATCATGCCAAGCATAAATAGCTTACCTATGACCTCGCTTGGCTGCTTATTTAGTTTCTCGGCAAATTCATAAACACGAATTTCTTTTGGGATATTTATCGAAGTTACAGCTTCGCTATTTTGTTTATTTTCAGGCTTTTTGTGTTTTTTTCTAGCTCTTCTTTGTATGCCACCCTCGCCAAACGAATTTATCGTGTTATTGACGGTTGTCTTCATCGCACTTGGCTGTTTTGTCCTTTGCATCGGAGCTGGAGCTGGGGTTTTAAAGCTAAAATCAGGTAGCACCACCACATCTTCATCTTCAAGCACGATGTCACCAAAGTCGCTTCCGCCAAGCAAGTCCATCTTCTCAGCGCTGTCTTTTTTGCTTACAACTGTTACTTTTTTCTCTTTTTTCTTTTTTCTAGCCAAATTTTCATCGCTAGTAGAGAACATGCTCTTAAAATCGCTAATGTTAGTAACAGCCGCCTCAGGCTTTTTCTCCTCTTTTACAGGAGCTGGCGCCTCGTAATCTTTTTTCTTTTTAACTATCACAAGGCCGCGTCTTTTTTGAGTTACATCAGCCAAGCTCTCTTTTGGTTTTGGCGCTTCAGCTGGCTTTTGCTCGACCTTTGCAGGCTCTTCTTTTTTAGGCTCAGCTTTAGGTTTTTCCTCTGAAATTTGAACCTCTTTTTTAGGCTCTGCTTTTGCCTTTTCAGGCTTTGGCTCAGCCTTAGTAGCTGCCTTTTTAGGCTCAGTTTTAGGTTTTTCTTCTTTTTTTGCTGGCTCTTTTTCTGCCTCTTTTTTAGGCTCTTTTTTTGCCTTTGGCTCGCTCTTTTTCTTTTTAAATTTATCTGGTATTACGCCAGTTTGAACGTATTCATATATTGCTTCAGCCTCTTCAAGGCTCACAGCATTTGAGTGAGTTTTGACCTTTAGGCCTAGTTCTTGAGCTTTTTCTACTATCTCTTTACTTGGGTAGCCAAGCTCATTTGCGATCTCTGAAATCCTAACATTGCTCATTTAAGAGTATCTCCTTTAACTTCGGTGCGTCAAGTCCGAGGGCACCTTTAGTTTGTTTATCAATTATTTTTTTTAAAATTTTGTCGTCTTTCTGCAAACAGCCATCACATAGATAGAAACTGCGGCCGTTTCCTTTGCCGCACTCCAAATTCTTGCCTACCAAGCGGTATCTTTTTAGCAAGTTTTGAGAAATTTTAACTTTGCAAGCGACGCATGTCCTTACTGGATTATTTTTATTCATTATACCTTTTTAAACTTGTTTTTAGCTTTGCGTAATTTCGTATCCATCGTTATCAAATGAAAAAATTTCCACTCTAAAATCACTAAATTTACTCTTTAAAACATCTTGTAAATTTTTAGCATCATCTTTATAAGCGATGTTTAAAAAGCTTGAGCCTGAGCCTGAAAGTGTGCTCATTAGCGCTCCATTTTCATAAGCTACCTTTCGCACCTCAAAAAGCTCTTTTAAAGCGCTCATTCTACGCTCTTCGTGCATCATATCTTCACTTGCTACCCTTAAAAAATCATATCTTTTTTCATAAAAACAAGATGTCAAAAATGCAGCGTGAGAGAGGTTATTTACGCACTCTTTCATGGTGTAATTTTTTGGCAAAATTTGCCTTGATGATGCGGTGCTCATCGGCTTATTTGGGATGACGACGACTGCTTTTATATCATCGCTTAAATTTATTTTATTCGCATAAACATTGCCGTTTTTTACAACCGCGCTAATAAATCCGCCGTGAACTGCTGGCGAGATATTATCTGGATGGGTTTCATAGATGATAGCTTTATTTAAAACAACACTTTTACTAGCCTTAAACCCAGCCATCTCATAAGCTGAAGCTATGGCTCCTACGATCACTGCAGAGCTGCTACCAAGCCCTCTTGAAAACGGGATATTGTTTTCAAAAACTATTCTAAAGTTTTCATTTTTGCCAGTTAGCTCTAAAAAAATTTCATTAAAAATGCTTAGAAAAATATTGTTTCTTTTTAAATTTGTGCTATCACTACCCTCGCCATTTATAGAGACTGAGCTAAATTTAGATGGTTCGATCTTTACGCTATTAAAAAGCTTTAAACTAAGTCCTAAAGCGTCAAAACCAGGTCCTAAATTTGCACTTGTAGCAGGGATTAAGATATTCAAAATTTCTCCTAAACAGCTTGGATGATATAATTTGGAAGTGTATCTGAATTTAGTTTTAATTCATCTAAATTTAAAGGCAACACAAATCTCACAGGCTCAACTTTTTCAAGTAAAATTTCACCATTTTTCAAGACAAAGCTTAAATTTTTATTTGCCCTGATAGCTTGGCCGCCATTTAGACTAAAGCCACTTACTGCGTAAAATTCACAGCCCTTTGCCAAAGAAAAAGTCTTTAAGATGACGTAGGCCACCTTTAGCCCCATGAAGCTACCTGGTGTGTTTGCGTAGATGATCTTTGTAATGTTAAATTTAGAGGATAAATTTTCTAGGATTTTTATCAGAGCTTCGCTGACATGCTCATCAGTTGTGATCTCATCAAATTTTACGCCATCTTTATAGACTCCAACTAAAAGCGGAGTCGATAAAGAGACTACTAAAATTTCAATATTTTTTATGCAAATACCTTTTGATACTCTTTTAAAAGCTCGCCACTAAGCGTTGCGATCTCATAATTTTTCTCATCTGCCATTAAAGCAAGTGTTAGTTTGTGATTTAGATCGTGGCTGCCCGCAAATGCTGTATAGTCACCTAGTAAAGGCGCTCCAAGCAAGCTCAAATCGCCAACTGCATCTAAAATTTTATGTCTTACAAACTCATTTTCAAATCTCAAACCCTCTGGGTTTAAAATATGCGTATCATCGATAGCCACGGCATTATCAAGCGATGCACCAAGGGCTAAATTTTGAGCTTGAAGGCGTTGCAAGTCTTTTAAAAAGCCAAAAGTTCTAGCACGAGCGATATTTTTTACAAATGAGCTCTTGCTAAATTCAAAAACATACCTTTGCTCGCCGATAACTGGATGGTCAAATTTAATCGTATAGTCAAATTTTGGATTTCTTGAAGGCGAAGTTCGCACAAATTTTGACCCCTCAATCACCTCGACCTCGCGGCGAACAAGGATGACTTTTTTACCAGCGTCAAGATGTCTTATACCAGCTTCATCAAGCAACATACAAAAGCTTATCGCACTGCCGTCCATGACAGGAATTTCATTTGCATCAACTGAAATTCTAATATTATCAATGCCGTATCCATTTACAGCTGCCATTAGGTGCTCTATCGTGCTGATAAAGCCTTTTTCATTGCCAACGACGGTTGCCATTTGCGTATTTATAACGTTTTTAGGCTCAGCTTTAAAACTAATACCAAGATCTTCGCGGTGCAAAATAATACCTGAATTTGCATCAAGAGGTTCTAGTATAAGTCTTATCGGCTCACCCTTATGAAGCCCTATACCAACGGTCTCAACGCGTCTTGCGATAGTAGTTTGTTTCAAAAATTTTCCTTATATTTTTTGTTCGCTTATGATAGCACTAAAAAATCAAATTTGCAAATTTAATTCTTATCTATCATCGCCTTTGCGGCATCTAAGACACTTGTCACATTGTCTTTTATCCACTTTTTATCCATCCATTGTTGAGGCCTTACCTCTTCGCCTTGGACCAAAATTCCAAAGTGAAGGTGATCTCCAAGCGCAAGACCGCTCGTTCCAGTTGTGCCTATTTGATCGCCAGCAGCAACCATGTCGCCCTCTTTTACCTTCGCACTTGAGCAGTGACCATAGAGCGAATAAAGTCCAAACCCATGATCGATCACAATGTTTAAACCATAAATTCCATTCTCAGAAGCTAGCACAACACGACCTGCGTTGCTGGCTATTATAGGAGCTGATGCCACGCTCGCAAAGTCAATACCCATGTGCCATGACTCACTTACTTGCTCGTTATTATATGTATAGAAGCGGTGGTCGGCAAAATCAGCTACTTTTTTGCCATTTCTAAGCGGGTAAAATGGGATGATATTAAAGCTATTTGTGATATCAGTATCGACGTTTGAAGTAAGTGCTGTTATCTTCTCTTCGTTTGAATTTCTTAGTGTTTCATTGACAAATTTCATCTTCTCAAGCCTTGAAAGAGCGTTTGGATCTTTGGCGTATTGATCTGTTAGATCAACAATTTTTCCGTCTAAAAATCTATCATTTAAAGCAATGGTCGAAGTTTTGTATTTTACATTTTCATAAAAATATCTCACGTGAGATTTGCTCTCATTGCCTGCAAAGTCTCTTGCGATGACCTCAGCGCTAAAGTTTTCAACCTGCACTGGCCAAGCAACAAGTGCTGCGTAAAAGCCCTCTTTGTAAAATGGCACAGCCTTAAATTTCTTACCAAAATTTGTCTGGACATAGACCTCTTTTAGTTGATTGTCAGTCGCTCTAAAGACGACAACTGCGCTACCGCCTTTTGAGATAGAGTAAGACTGAGAAAGCACGTAAAGATCAGGCTTAGAGGTATCAAGTACGACTTCAACTTTTTTGCTTGCTTTATTGCCTGTAAAAAAGCCCCATTTGCTAGTATCAACCGCTTCTATGCTCATCTCATAAGTATCTTTTTGGGCAAAAAAGCCAGTCTTTGGGAAGGTTAAATTTACATCAAGCTCAGTGCTTGGATTTTGTATGATTTGATTTAGTAAATTTAGGTCATTTTTGCCATCATTTATGCTAATGCGCACAAATTTTATACCGCTGTCATCTTTAAATTTGATATTCATAGGCGAGCGAAGGTTCCAATAAACCTTATCAGCAACGCCGATAATTGGCTCGTTTCGTTCAAAGTCTTTCGACATCAAAGCATAGCCAAAGCCACCAGCTAATATCAAAACAAGTAAAACTACAACAATACCAAAACCGCCTATTCCACGTCTATACATATATTATTACCTTAAATTTTATTTGCGAAATTTTACATTTAATCAATAAATTTTTAGTTAATTACAAAATTTCTCTTACAGCTCTAGCTTCGCTCATCCAGTCAAAAAGCTCGTCCCAGCGCTCATCTTTTATGAGATCTTTGCATAAATTTAGCTCTTTTTCAAACATATTTATCGCGGCAACGACGTTATTTTTATTTTGCTTAAAGATATCACTCCACATAAATGGCGAACTCTTTGCGACACGTATCATACCCTTAAATGTCGGTCCGCCAAGTGCAACGATGTGCCTTTTATCCTCTTCTTTTAATATCCCGCTAGCAAGCGAAAATGCAATAGCGTGAGGCAGATGCGAGATGAGACCCACGTGATGATCATGCTCTTTTGCACTCATGAAAATGATCTTCATACCAAGGCAAGAAAATAGCTCAACGCTTCTTTTTACATGTTTTTCTGCACTCTCAGCAAAGTCACAAACTATGACAGTAGCGCCTGTGTAAAGTGACTTAAATGCAGCCTCGGGACCAGAGTACTCGGTACCTGCCATCGGGTGAGCTGGGATGAAATTTTTACGAATTTTTTCTGGCACGGCTTCTATTATCTTTTGCTTTGTCGAACCAAAATCAATGATCGTAGTATCTTCGCTAATATCAGTTAAATTTTGCACGATGCTCACGATGGCCTCAACTGGCACAGCCAAAAAGATGATGTCGCACTTCTTTTTCATCTCATCGATGCTTAAAATTTCATGCACCAAGCCAAGTTCGAGCGCTTTTTTGCTGTGATTTTCATCTTTATCGTATCCGCTGACACATGAGATTAATTTTTCATCTTTTAGTGCAAGACCAAGCGAGCCACCCATAAGACCAAGTCCGATGATACCTATTTTCATAAAAAACCTTTAAAATTATAAAATTTAAATTTTTTAAAAATAAAATATGATATTATACGCACTTATACTAAAACTCTAGGTTAAATTTAATGAAAAAGAAATTATTTTTACTAGCACTAGCTTTAAGCGGTCTAAATGCACAAACAATTCAGTCAATAAATTTCAAAGGTCTAATCCACCTTTCGCCTGATGTAGCCACGCAGATAATGGGGCTAAAAGTCGGTCAAGAGCTAACGCCAAAGCTTAGCGACAAGGCTATCACAAATTTATACAAGCAAAATTATTTTGATGATATCTACATAGAAGATACAGGCAATGGCAATCTTTTAGTAAAAGTAAAAGAGAAGCCAAGCGTAGCTAGAGTCGATCTAAAGGGCGTTGCGACAAATGACAAAACTGCGATCGAGTCGCTAATCAACATAAAACCTGGCAATATGTATGATGAGCTAACTATCGAAAAAACGAAAGAGAGAATTCGCCAGTACTACGAGTCAAAAGGCTATTTTGACACGGTTGTCGACGTAGAAAAACAGCCAGTTGCTGACAACGATAGCTCACTTTTCATCACTCTAAATATAAACCGCGGCGAAAATATGATAATCAAAAAGGTAAATTTAGTCGGCGCAAAAGAGTTTGACTATGATGATATCGAGCCAGTTGTTGCAAACAAAAGTAGAGAATTTATGGGCTGGCTTTGGGGCAGAAACGACGGTAAAGTTAAACTTTTTGAGCTTGAAAATGACCCAGCAAGAATTCAAGATAAGTATTTTCAGAAAGGCTATTTAGACGCGACTGTTTCGTCACCTTACCTAAATGCGTCATTTGATAACTACACAGCTGACCTTACATACTACATCCACGAGGGCGAGCATTATAAGGTTTCAAATGTAAGCATCACAGCACCTGAAGAGCTAGGACTTGATACTAAAAAGATCATAGATGACTTTAGGCTAGAAGCTGGCGATACGATGAACTCAGCAAGACTTCGCCAAGATATGAAAAAGCTTGACGATATGGTAGCTGACAAGGGTTATGCATTTGTCAAAGTCTATCCAAAGACTGATAAATTTGATGAAAATAAAACAGTTGATATCGACTACGAAGTTGATCCGGGCGAAAAAGTATATATAAGAAATGTTCAAATTTCAGGCAATGATAGAACAGTTGATCGTGTCGTAAGACGTGAGCTATATCTAACTGAGGGAAATTTATATAGTAGAACCGACCTTCAAGACTCAAAAGATGCATTAAAAAGAACAAGCTACTTTGATGATGTCGAGATAGAAGAGGATCCTGTTGATAAAAATACAGTCGATCTAAAAGTAAAAGTAAAAGAGGCTTCAACTGGCTCGATAAGTGGCGGTATCGGATACGGAAGTAGCGATGGCTTGCTACTTAACGCTGCACTTTCTGACACAAACATCTTTGGCTCTGGTCTTCAAGGACAAGTAAGTGTAGATAAGAGTGATAGAGAGCTTTCAGGTCAGATAAGTCTTACAAATCCAAGAATTTTTGACTCAGAGTATAGCCTTGGCGGAACACTCTATGCAAACGACTATGACTGGAGAACATATAAAGAGAGAAGCTATGGCTTTAGCACAACGCTTGGTAGAAAATTAACTAGAAATTTAAGCGCATCACTTACTTATAATATCGAGCAAAGTAAAGTTACTCTAAAAGATGACGAACTAAGAAATATAAATAAAGACACAGGAAAAGAAATTTATAGAGAAGGCAAGGCTATAAAAAGCGCTATTACACCAGCTTTGACATATAACAGCACTGATGATTATTACTTGCCAAGACGCGGTATCATAGCTAGTACATCATTTGAGATAGCAGGACTTGGTGGTGATATGGATTTTGTTAAAAACCGCACAAATTTCAACTACTATCTAGGTCTTAGAGAGTACATAGACTACGATCTTATCCTAAGATATAAAGCAAGTTTTGGCAAAATTTGGGAGAGAGGCTATACTCCGATCAACGAAAGGCTTTACCTTGGTGGTATAAGAAGCTTACGTGGCTACGAGAGCAGAACCGTATCTCCAAAAGTAAAATACAAAGGCGACTACTATGAATACGGCGGCGAAACATCATTTAACAACTCAGTTGAGATGAGCTTCCCTATAATAGAGCGTGTCAAAATGCGTGGTGTTGTATTTTACGACTATGGTATGATCGGCGAAAATAGTCTAAATGAGATAAAAAGATCATCAGTTGGTACAGGTATCGAGTGGATAACACCTATCGGACCACTTCAACTAATCTTCGCAAAAGCTCTTAAACCTAAAGAGGGCGATGATACAAATACATTTGAATTTACTATCGGAAGACGCTTCTAATAAGATACTTTTAAGGGGCTAGTTTGCCCCTTAAATCCCCCACAAACAAACAAACTTTAAGTCATATAAGAAAAAGCAAGGCTAACATTAGATATAATCCCACAATTTTTAATATAAGTGGGTAAAAAGATGAATTTCTCAGACATTTTTTCAAAGATAAGAAAAGCTCAACCTCGTCCAGAAGAAGCACCTACACACTGGGTAAAATGCGACAACTGTCACTCACTGATGTATTACAAAGAAGTTGAAGCTTGTTTTAATGTATGCCCAAAATGCGGCTACCACATGAGATTAAAAGCTGATGATCGCATAAATTTGATCTGCGATGAAGATAGCTTTGTAGAATTTGACGCAAATTTAAAACCAGTAGATCCTTTAAATTTTGTCGATAAAAAATCATATAAAAAAAGAATCACAGAAAATAAAGAAAAAACAGGACGCACAAGCTCAGTGATATGTGGCGAAGGCAAATGCAACGGACAAGAGATCCAGCTAGTTGTTTTTGACTTTGGCTTCATGGGCGGCTCACTAGCTTCAGTTGAGGGCGAAAAGATCGTAAGAGCGATAAAACGCGCGATCGAAAAACACCAAGCCTTAATCATCGTAAGCGCATCTGGTGGCGCTAGAATGCAAGAGAGCACATTTTCTTTGATGCAGATGTCAAAGACTTCAGCAGCCCTAAAACTTCTTGATGAAGCAAGGCTACCATACATTTCTATCCTTACAGATCCTACGATGGGTGGCGTTAGCGCATCATTTGCATGGCTTGGAGATCTAATAATCGCTGAACCTGGCGCGCTAATAGGCTTTGCAGGACAAAGGGTCATCAAACAAACCATAGGCGCTGATCTTCCGGAGGGCTTTCAAAGGGCTGAATTTTTGCTTGAGCATGGCCTCATAGATGACATCGTGCCAAGAAGCGAACACAAAAAATATATAAGCGATATGGTTAAATTTCTTACAAATAACAAAGCTATGATCTCTAAAAGCGAAGTGACAACTTCTAGCGAAGCTGGCTTTGAGCTAAAGCTAAAAACCAAAGGGTAAGTTTGGAAATTTCGGTTTTTAGCATTCAAAAATCATCGCGTGACAACTTTGAAAACGAGATACAAGAATATATAAAAATGAGTGCAAAATTTGCCAAGATAAACGACAAAATAATGTTTAATGAAAAGATAGCAAAGGCTCAAAGCAGCAGTAGAAGCGATGCGCTAAGGGCTTATGATGAAATTTACGAGCCAAATTTAAAAGGCTTTTGCGTGATGCTTGATGAAAATGGCTCACAGCTTGACAGCCAAGAATTTGCTCAAATTTTAAACTCAAATTCACAGATCAATTTTTTCATAGGTGGAGCTTATGGGCTTAGCCAAAATTTAAAAAACAAGGCACAAAAAGTCGTAAGCTTAAGCAAGATGACTATGGCGCACAAAGTCGCCAAGCTCGTACTTTTTGAGCAAATTTTTAGAGGGCTTTGCATAAATGCAAACCACCCATATCACAAATAAAGGAATATAAAATGACTCAAAACGAGCTAAATTTTTTCAAAAAGCTACTTGAAGAGCGAAAATTACAAATCAAAAAAAATATTTATGACTCATCAGTTGAAGTAAGCGGTTTAAGAGATAGTGGCGTAAGCGATGAATTTGACATCGCCTCAGTAAATACCGACCAGCTTATAGAGCAGTCTATCTCAACCCAGCAAAGAGCCGAACTTCACGAGATCGACGAGGCGCTTGAAAAGATAGCAAACAAGACTTATGGAATTTGCGATATGTGCGAGGAGGAGATCGGCATCCCTCGCTTAAAAGTAAAACCGCATGCAAAATACTGCATAGCTTGTCGTGAGATAATAGAAAAAACAGCAAAAAACTAAGGAGAAAATATGAAAACCAGAAAATTTCTCGTCTACTGCATCATCTACACAGCAGTTGTTGCAGGACTTACCTATTCTCTTAATAGTTCAGACTTCACCTTTGAGCTCTTAGGTCAAGCCATAACCTTGCCAGTAGCTGTCTGGGTGGCACTTCCAGTAGCTCTTTTGGCGCTCCTTGCCCTACTTCACATAGCATATCACGGATACGCCTTTTATAGATATAAAAAATGGATAAAAAAAGATAGTCAGCTCTACAAAGACCTTGCAAAAGAGACGCTTCTTGGCTTTGAGAGCAACAAAGACTTTAAAACCGACACTTACAAGATCGCCTCACAGCTCACTCGCTCTATCTCACCAGTAGGCGAGCTTAAAGACGTTGGCGTTGATGACGGCGAGATAAATAACATCTTACAAACCATAAAAAGCATAAAAAATAAAGAGATCGTCGATCTAAAGAAATTTAGACTAGCAAAAGATAGCAAGCTAAACATCCTAAATGAGCTAAACAAGATCGAGCAGCTACCTACTTACTATCTTGATGTGCTTAAAAACCAAGAGCAAAACGAGAGCCTTAAAAAGGCAGCCTTTAACAAACTCATAAAAACAGCTTCATTTAGTGAGATTAAAAAAATTGATCCAGAGCTAGCAAGCGAAGATATAATGACCATTATCACGCGTTTCGTAAATGATGAGATCGACCTAAACAGCGATGAAATTTTTGGTCTTCTAAACAACGCAAAAGTGACAAAAGCACAATACGACAAAGCAGCCATAATGCTTAAAAATAAGCTAAAACCAGATGCGTTTATCGGCATTTTTGAAAAGTTAAAAAGCATCCATGCTGACGCTGATGAGGCTTACGTATATGCGTTATTTGAGCTTCAGATGCTTGATAAAGTAAGAGAGGCTATCGAGGGTAGTGACCCAGATGAATTTAAAGAGATAAAGGTTTTACTATTTTTACGAGATAACGGCAAAATGGTGCCTAGCTCGCTATTTTTTAAATGATAGACTTTAGTAAAAAGCCACTTTTCTTAGCGCCACTTGCTGGCTTTTCTGACCTGCCGTTACGAAGTGTCGTCAAGAAATTTGGCTGCGACGTCACTGTTAGCGAGATGATCAGTGCAAATGCCCTGGTTTATGAGAGCAGTGACAAAACTCTTGAAATGCTTAAAAAATCCCCAAACGAAGAGCCCTACGTCGTCCAGATAGCTGGCAGCGACATAGAAAATATAAAAAAAGCCGTGCAGATAATCAATAAATTTGATGGGATTTATGGGCTCGATCTAAACTGCGGCTGCCCCGTGCCAAAGGTCGTTAGACAAGGTGCGGGATCGGCTTTACTAAATGATCTTGACAAACTTCAAAGCATCATCTCAGCCATAAAAAGCGTCTCAAACAAGAAGAGCCTAAGCGTTAAATTTAGACTTGGCTTTAACGACAAAAATGAAGAGAAAATCGCAAAAGCCTGCGAAGAAGCCGGCGCAGACTACATCGCAGTGCATGGGCGCACCAGAGCTGGTGGATACAGCGCAAAGGTTGATTACGAAGCGATCGCTAGAGTAAAGGCGAGCGTAAAAATCCCAGTCGTTGCAAATGGCGATATAAACGCACAAAATGCAGATGAAATTTTAAATTTCACAAAATGTGACGCCCTTATGATCGGCAGAGCAAGCATCGGCAACCCTTGGATATTTCACGAGATAAAGACCAAAAATAGCGTGGATAAGACGCTAAAACAAAAGATCATACTAGCTCACTTTGACGCGATGATCGAGCACTACGGCGAGCACGGACTTTGTATATTTAGAAAGCATCTGCACCAATACAGCAAAGGCATAGACGGCGCAACAACCTTTAGAAACGATGTAAATTTCATCAAAGACGTGACAGCGATGAGAGAGCGCATAAGGGAGTTTTTTGCCTAGATGCAAGGCTACATCCTGCGCGTGCAAAAGGTCAGAGACGAGGACCTTTTAGTCTTTGTGCTAACGCCAAATTTGCTCGTAAAGTCGTATAGATTTTTTGGCGCACGGCACTCAAACATCATGACTGGTTACAAGATCGACTTTGAGCTAGAGCAAGAGGCGAAATTTCTACCAAAGCTTAGGAGCATACTTCATCTTGGCTTTAAATGGCTGCTAGAGCGTGACAAGCTCATCATTTGGCAGCAGTTTATGCGCCTACTTTATGATCATCTAAAAGAGGTCGAGCAGCTCGATGAAATTTACTTTAACGAGCTTGATCGCTGTGCCAAACAGATGCAGCTGCAAAATCCAAAGCGCCTCATCATCGAAAGCTACGTCAAAATTTTAGAGTTTGAGGGCAGACTTCACAGCGAGCTTGAGTGCTTTATCTGCGACGAGGAGATAGAGAGTGAGCTTTGCTTAACTCGTGGCTTTTTGCCATCTCACAAGCACTGCCTTGATAGGAGCGAATTTGACGCTAGTAAGATCAAAAATTTCTTTGACACAAAAAGCACGATCGAGCTAAACGACGATGAGATAAACCGCCTTTATAAGATTTTTCTTGATGGGCTTTAGGCTTTTACTTTCGTCCTCTCATCAAATTCTTTTAAAACATCCATTATCTTACTTGCTAGCCCCTCGAGCGTGTGATCTTTTTTAAGCTCTAAATTTCTAAGCTTTAAAATCCTAGCTAGTATATCTTTTAGATCTTTTTTGCCAGATAGTATCTCATCATAATAAGCCTTTGGTATGCCTATCTCGCTTCTATCTTGTTTTGTAAGTATGAGTGTGTCTCTATATACACTAAGAGCCTCGTCGGTTATCCTTGTTGTGCCACCTTGCAACACAAGACCTTGCTCGTTTTTTAAAAATGCTACAAAGATTTGCTCCTTAGTATAGCCTTGTTCATTATCATATACAGACATATCAGGCTTGAAGTCATATCCAGCACTACTAACCCACATATAAGGGATAGTATGCTCAGTTGTCATCACTTCTGGAGAAAAGTCAAGAAAATTTCCATTAACCCTTATATTTATATCTTTTAGATCATTCATTAGCTTACGTGCATCATCTGCATCTTGTGCTGTTCTAAATACATGAGTTACCTTCTCATTGCTCCTATCAGTTAGCCCATCTATCTCATCACTTGACATCCTACCCATTAGGTATTCGAAATGATCCATTTTTTTATCTTTTGAAAAGTAGCCTTTTGGCATCTTTGCTAGATCTTCATTTGAGTAAAACTCTTTACCCTTACTAATAACTCCAGCTGAAATTTGATCAAAAATTTTATAGTATTGCTTGATAG
>NZ_PPCG01000045.1 GCF_002913745.1 Campylobacter concisus | reverse complement strand
CCCCCTTAACAATAAAATTTATAATTTGTTTTGTAGTCTTATTTAAACAAATTTGAGTTTGTTTAAAACTCTAAAGAAAGAAGTTAAAACCTCTTCTTCCTAACCTCTTCAACTATAGCTTTAGCCATCTCATCTACTTCTGATGTTACTTCATTTGCTCTATTTGCAATTACCACATTTTCTTTTGTTAGATTATCTATTTGAGCAACTGATTGATTTATCATATTTATGCCTTCACTTTGCTCTTTGATTGATTCACTCATCTCATTTATTGATTGAGCTAATACATTTGCATTTGCCTCTATCTCACTTAAAGATTTTTGAGTACGTTCTGCTAGTTTTCTAACTTCATCAGCCACTACTGCAAATCCTCTACCATGCTCTCCTGCACGTGCTGCTTCTATTGCAGCATTAAGAGCAAGTAAATTTGTTTGATCTGCTATATCTCTTATTATTACGATGATATTTTTTATCTCTTCAGATTGTCTTGTTACATCTTCTGCTTTTTGACTTATTGCATTCATTGAGCTAGACATTTGCTCTACTGCAGCTGCAGATTCTTGTAAGCTATTTGCTTGAGTGCTAGCTGAGTTAGCTACTTTAGATACTGAGTCAGCTAGAAGTTTTGCTTTTTCTTCAAGCACTTGAGCTTGGTTTAGATTGTCATTTAACATTTTAGATATTTCAATGCCTAGTGAGTTTATACCACTTGCTATCTTACCATCATCATCAAGTCTTTTTGTAAAGTCTTGGTTTTTATAAGTGTTAAGTAGATCAAGTACATCTTTGCCATTACTTGAGATTGCATTTTTAAGAGCAAGTTGTAGATCTTTAAATGTGCTTTTTAGTTGATTTAGAGCTGGGTTATTAGTATCTGCTTCTAGGCTTGCTTCATAGTTGCCATCTTTTATCTCATTTACAAAGGTGTTGGCTTTTTGGATGAAAGCATTTTCATTTTCTTTAGCTGTTCTAATCTTTTCAATATTTTCATCTATCAAAGCTGCCATTTGAGAAATTTCATCTTTACCTTTAATATTTAAAAGATGCGCACTATTTGTCTTATTATTTAAAAAGTCAAAGAAATCTTTTAATGAATTTTTAGTTAAGTCAATGCCTCTTATTATATTTTTGCCAACAACAAATGATATAACAAGCAAAATCAAAATAGCAATGCCAAGCAAAATACCGACAAATACGGCTCTTTGTTCAGCCGCTGCTTTATCTTGTATAGCTGTGGCTTTCATATTATTTAGTAGATAAAGTTCATAATCTCTAAATTCATCTATAAGTGTAGTAATAGTACCAAACCAAGCTTTTGCATCTATCTTTGCAGCAGTTTCGTCTTTATTTGCAATAGCACTACTGATTATGTCATCAATGCTTTTATATTCATTTGTATCAAGCACACTTTCTTTAAATTTCGGATAAGACTTAGGATTAAATTTCTCGAAATCATTTATCAAGTTAGAGATTATTGCATGATATGAAACTAGATTTACATAAGCATTTTCATTCATGCTTTTTTTGATAAACACTACATTCATCATAGCTCTTGTGATACCAAAATACTCTTTTATTTTTGAAATAGTCAAAATTCTTGTTAATTCATCTTTTAGGTCGGGTTGTGCTTGTTCACTTTGAGCATTTGCATTTATAAGTGTAAGTGCAATAACTTCATTGAAATTTTTAAGCAATGAAGCATCACCACCGGCATCTATTTTTGATCTTGTATCAACTACTTTTTGCATTACCTCATCTTTGTTGATAAGCCTAGGCATAATAGCATCAACTTTTTCTCTTTGAGCTTTTAAAACTTCAGCTGAACCTGGTGCTTTGCTAATGAATCCTCCACTATATCCACGCTCCTTTTGAAGTTCATGTATAAACTCTCCTTGTAGAGTAATATTCTCAACCATTTCAACACTTTTTGAAGCTGCATTTCTAGTGTTTAAAAGTCCATTTAGAATATATACACTTGCAACTACTAAAAAAACTAAACCTAAAAAAGATATCAAAGATATCTTAAATTTTATACTTAACCTGTTCATCCCTTAAATTTGTCCCTTCCTGCTGTTTTTAATTTTTGTATAAATTTTGCAAATTAGATCAGTAAAATTACCGACATAATGTTTTTGAAATATGGTATAGATTTTGAATAATTAGCTCGACAACCTTGTCTTTTAAATAGTTGTAGTTTGCCTTGTACCTCATCTCAACACTCCTTGTGAAATAAAATTTACGGAATTATAGGACTTCAAATATAAATTTAAGCTTTTTGTAAATAGAAAATTTACTTTAGAATTTTAAGTATGAAAGCAGGAGATCACTCCCCTGCTTTGAAATTATTTAGAAAATTTTGGCTCAGAAAACGCTGTAAGTTTTGGCGCTTCATCGCCTTGATATTTTCTGATATTTACAAGAGCTGTGTGGCTGATGTTGCCGTTTGCTAGCTTACTTGTTGGGATATCTATGGTTAGCACGTTTGCAGAGCCGTTTTTGCAGATGCCACTATCAAAGCCGTCATACCAAGCGCCCTCAGCTAGTTTTACAACGCCCTCTTTGATGTTTTTAGTCACATACGCACCTGCTAACACCTCGCCACGAGCGTTAAATACACACACCAAATCGCCTGTTTTTACGCCAAGCTCTTTTGCATCATTTTCGTTTATCCACACTGGCTCGCGGTTAGCGATAGCATACTTCTCACGAAGTGAAGTTTGGCTTAGCTGTGAGTGCAAGCGGTCAGTTGGGTGAGCGCTTATCATGTGGTATTTTGCTGGTTTGTCTTTCATGCCTAGCCACTCGATCGGCTCAAACCAAGTTGGGTGCGCCTTGCAGTCATCATAGCCCATTTTCTCGATCGTATCTGAGTAAATTTCGATAAGACCGCTAGGCGTTCCAAGAGCGTTTAGCACAGGATCTTCTCTAAACTCGCCAAGTCTTATCCAATTATCACTATCTTGAGATGAGGCAAATGTGACTGGTTTGTTTTCATTCCAAAACTCTTCAAATGGCTTCATGTCGCTTGCAAGCTCAGGGACCGCTTTTACTTGAGCGTAGGCTGCGTCATAGTACTCTTTGATCCAGTCAAATTCGTCTTTGCCGTTATCTGTGTAGGCAACGACTAAATTTTTAGCATAAGCCTTGCAAAGATCAGTGAAAATTTGATAGTCATCTTTTGCTTCGCGGTATTTTTCAACGACTTGTTTCATCGGCACGATGTTCATGTTTGAGTAGTCCCCTGTCATGGTGATATCGTTTCTCTCGTACTCTGTAGTGACTGGGAAAACGATATCAGCCATTTTTGCTGTCGGTGTCCAATATGATTCATGTACGACAACCGTTCTTGGCTTTCTCCATGCTTTTAAATTTGTATTTGTATCTTGGTGGTGCACAAGTGGGTTACCGCCGACCCAGTAGATAAAGTCGATATCTGGATAGGTGATCTTTTTGCCGTCGTGGTCGATCACTTTACCAGGATGTAGCAACGCATCAGCAATCCTTGCTACCGGGAAGGCATAATTGGTTGCTTTTTGCAGCCAACTTTGGCCTGTGCCTGCTGCTGCAGCTGCCTTTGCGACGAAGCGACCGCGCTTGTCGAACTCACCTGTATCTGTGCCGATAAACTCACCTTTTTCGTTAAATTTACCCACACTTGCGCTATTTATGCCGCCAATGACTGCACCCTTGCAAGTCGGAGCGCCGCCGTTTGAGTAGTGATAGCTAAGCCCGAATCCACCGCCAGGAAGTCCGATCTGACCAATCATAGCTGCTAGTGTCACCATCGCCCAGTGTGGTTGCTCGCCATGGTGAGCGCGCTGCATACCCCAACCACTCATTATCATCGTGCGGTTTGCGACAAATGTATCAGCTAGCTCTTTTAAAGTATCTTTATCGATGCCACAAATTTTGCTCGCCCACTCTAAATTTTTAGGTGTGTTGTCTGTTTTGCCAAGTAGATATGGGAGGAATTTATCAAAGCCAGTTGTGTAGGTTTCAATGAAATTTTTATCATACTTGCCGCTCTCATATAGGTAGTGCATCATACCAAGCATCATAGCTGTGTCGGTGTTTGGCACCGGAGCGATCCACTGGGCCTTGTCGAAGTACTGCGCTGTGTCGCTCTTGATAGGATCGATGATGATCACTTTGATATCTTTTTTGTTTTTGAGCTCTTCAAAGTACTTAAAGCCCTGCTCGTCGGTGCTAGTCCAAGCTATGCGAAGTGTCGTAAGTGGGTTTGCACCCCAGATGACTACGACTTTTGAGTTTTCAAGCACGACTGGCCAGCTGGTTTGCTGCTCATAGACCTCGATACTACCAACAACGTGAGGCATTATGATCTGGCTAGCACCTGTTGAGTAGTCCCCTAACGAGCCAACAAAGCCACCACTAAGGTTCATAAATCTATGAAGTAAAATTCTTGAGTTATGCACATTGCCGCTTGATTTCCAGCCGTAACTGCCTGCAAAAACGCTTTGTAAGCCTTTTTGCGCTCTTGTTTTTTTAAGCTCTTTAGCAACTAGCTTGATCGCCTCTTCGTAAGGCACCTCGACCCACTCATCAATGCCACGAAGCTCTGGTTTTGGGCTATCTGGGTTTTCAAGGTAGCTCTTTCTTACCATTGTGTGCTTGATACGACTTTTGTAGATCATATCTGGTGTGTAGTGTTGAAGTGGGTTGTAAATTTCACTTGTCTTTTGGATAGGCTCTGACTTTACAGCGATGCCGTTTTTAGTTGTCACTTTTAGCATGCCCCAGTGAGCAGCCGTAAGAGTTTCGCCATTTTTTACAACGCCCTTTTTAACCTCATCAGCAAACAAATTTGAAGCTGTTACGCCTGAAAGTAAAGGTGTAGCTGCAAGCGCTGTTGCACCTTTTTTTAGAAAATCTCGTCTGTTCTCGTTCATCGTTTTCTCCTTATTTGCCTAAATTTACGTCAGATGAGTGTTTTTGTAGGTACTCGATAACTAGCCACTCGTCTTTTTTCTCTATTGCAGTTCTGCCGATCATTGATTTTAGAAGTGACGGCCATTGATTTGCGTTAAAGTGCGTAGTTTGAGGCAACGCATGGCAAACGCCACAGCTCTCTTTATACATCTTATCAGCTTTTGCAAACATCGCATTTACATCGGTGCTAAAGCCATCTTTTTGAACAAAAACTGTCGTTTCCACCTCGTTCCATTTGCCGTTTTTGCCCTCTTTTATCACTTTGATATCAAAAGGTGCAGTTTTTGCAAATGCTACTGAGATGATCCTCGCGCCATCAGCAAAATAAACTACGTTGCTAACGGCTGGGTTTTGATAGCCTTTTACTTTTATCTGCGCTCTGTCGCCACTTGTTTGTAAAATTTCAACTGCGTTGGTTGGTAGCAGCCTGCCTATGCTCTTAGCTGAGTTTGCGTCAGCATATACGTCCTTTACGACATCTGTGTAGTTCATACCTGCACCAAATGCAGCACAAGCTACGATGGCTGATAGAATAATTTTTTTCATATTTCTCCCTTCAAAATGAAATTGTCAAATTCTAGAGGCTTTTTGATTAATTACAAATTAAAATTAAAAATATACTTTAAGAATAACGCAGAAAATTTTATTTAAAAATGAGTAGAAACACGCCAGATACGATAAGGCAAACAGCTAAAATTTCTTTTAAATTTAGCCTCTCACCAAGAAATATTACAGCCAAAATGATAGCCAGCACAACGCTAAATTTATCAACCAGCGCTACCTGATAGATTTTACCTGCTTGCATAGCTTTAAAATACATGAGCCACGAAAGCCCAGTAGCCATGCCACTTAATATAAGAAATAGCCAGTTTTTAGGGCTTAGAGAGCTTAGCGGTTGCCATTTTTTAGCCACACTTAAAAGCAAAACAAGCATAAAAACGACAACGACCGTTCTTATAAATGTCGCAAAATCGCTGTCGATATCTTTTACGCCTAGCTTTGCAAAGATCGCTGTAAGCGCAGCAAAAACAGCCGAAAGAGCTGCATAGATAAACCACTCTGGCATCTTTATCCTTATAAATTTAAAGGGGCAAATTTACTTCGCCCCAAGCTAAATTTATCCCTCGTAGTCACCAAGCATATCAAGCGTAGGAGCAAAATATAAAGCCCCAGTTACTGGCGTACTAAAGTCAAGTAGCCTATCTGAGTTGCCTTTTGGCTCGCCGATAAACATCTTTTTAAGCATAAGCTCAACCGTTGAAAATGTGCTTGCATAAGCGATGAAGTAAGTGCCTGTTTTGCTGCCTTCAGTAAATGGCATATTGCCGCGCACGACCTTTTTATCGTCGCCGACATTTGCAGCAGCTGAGTGTGAATTTGTAGGTTTTACGCTCTCGTCCATCTCGATGTCATACTCTTTTGAGCGACCTATAACCTTTTCTTGCTCGCTTACGCTTGTGGCGTTCCACTCTTTCATTTTGTGGAAGTATTTTTGGACAAAAACGTAGCTACCACCTTTAAATTTAGCGTCCTCTTTGCCGACTTTTGCAAAAAGGTCTCTATCTTCGCCATCAGGGTTTTCAGTGCCATCTACAAAGCCGATGATAGCCCTGCCGTCGTGGTACTTAAAGCCTTGAGTCTCATCTGTAAGCTCTGCAAATTTAAACAAAACTTCTTTGATATTTTGCGCCATGTCAAAGCAGTCAGCCGCATTTAGCGCGCGGATGTGGATGTGGATATCGCCCTTTGTGCTAACAGCCTCGTGTTTGTCGCCTTTGATCGCTTTAAAATTTACAAGCTCTTTTGGTAATTCTTTTGAAATTTCAAGCTTTTTCCAAGCATCATGACCCACGCCAAGGACGCAATTTACATTTTCATTTGCGCCAAATCTAACTTTAGCAGTTTTGTTTAAATTTACAACCAAAGCACAAAGCTTAGCAAAGCCCTCTTTACATGCCTTTTTGTCGCCTTTTAAAACCCATGTTTGAAAGACTGTGTTATTGCCAGGTGCTTGTGTGACCTCTTGTGAATTTACACTCATTTTTTCTCCTTTAAATTTTGTTTTTATGCTATGTTTTCTAAATTTAGTTGCTCGTTGATCTGCTCGTCGCTATCGTCAAAGACAAACTCGACCTTGTTTGCGCCAAAGCTCTTAGCTATCGCTTCAAGTGTGTCACGAGCTGATTTGTGAATTTTACTTTGAAGCTGCGAGATAAGGCGAACGCTCATCTTTTTGACTTCATTTCTAGCCTCTTCGATTAGCCTATTTTTATCTTCTTCTGTAAAAGTGCTACCAAAAAAGCCATTTAGCGAGTCAGGCAGCAAAAATGGTATAAATTTGCCGTTTTTTTCGTCGTAAAATTTCATATCTGCGATTGAAAATTTATACTTACATGGAGGCATTTTTATCTTGTAGCTAGAGTTTGCGATCTGCATGATCTCGAGCTTTGGACTGGTTAAATCGTAGATGAAATTTATCTCAAACTCAAATATCATCGAAAGCTTCTTTTCGCTTACCAGCCACCTTAGATACTCTTTGCCAAAATTTCCAAACGCATGATCTGTCTTTGTGACGATCTCTTTGCTATATACCTGAAAGACAGATAGCTCACCGATGCTTTTAAGCTGCGAAATTTCAGTGCTGACTGAGACATTTTCGCTACCATCTTTTGCCTTTTTTAGCGCCTTGTTTGACCTATAAAATGCAAATGCCAAAATAGCTAGCAAGATAGTTAATATCAAATTTGCGTATTCGCTCATATTTTCTCCTTTAAAGCCCGCATTTTATCCTAAATTTGTAAAGCAAAAGAAATTTACTCACTCTGGCAAGGTGATGGGGCTCTTATAAGGCATGTGAGCGCCTACTATCTTCGTAGTCTCGTCCTCCAAGCCATCAAGCACCTTTTCTCTCGTTTTAGCAGCTTGGGCTGGATCTATATCATAAGTGATAGATATGCTTGGCTCGACCTCTTGCACTGCTAGGACGTGAAGAAGGTCAGCTATAAAGATGATCTTGTCGTTATCTGACTCAAAGCTTATCATGTTGTGCCCTGGAGTGTGACCGTAGGCTGGGATAGCCATGATCTTTAGCGCCCCGTCAAATAGCGGCTTTTTATGATCAAAAAAGCTCTTATCGTCTTTATAAAGCGATAAAATTTCTTTTGTCCTCTCATCTTTGCCCTTCATCCAGTAGTCCCACTCTTTTTCATCTATAAAAAGCTTGGCGTTTTTAAATGTCTTTTTGCCGCCGTCTATGAGCCCACCTATGTGATCAGGATGAGCGTGCGTGATGATGACGTAGGTTAGATCCTCTGGCTTTATTTTGCCAAAAGTTTGCAGATCATACTTTAAAACCTCCAAGCTATCTTCATAGCCGCTATCTATGAGCGCCGTGTAGTCATCGCACTTTGCAAACATTACGTTGTGTTTGTTTGGTAAATTTTTAGTATTTGCCACAAGCTCTTTTTGCGCCTCATCTTTGGCTATTAGCTTATCTACTGGCGCGTCAGTCGTCTTTAGTGAAAATACATAAAGCTTGCATCCGCCCATAGCTCCTATCCATACTTGATCGTTTTGTTTGCTAACCACCTCATCATCGGCACAAAAAGCCAAAGTGCAAAACAACGCAAGGCTTAATAAACTCTTTTTCATATCCCGTCCTTGAATAAATTTGCGAAATTTTAGTCCTGTAAATTTAATGAAAAATAATGCTCGCTACACTTTAAAAGGTAGCGAGCTTGTAAATTTAGAAGAGTTGAGTGAAAGAAAAGCCGTTTTTATTAAGTGTATCTTTGATCTTTTCTTGATGCTCAAGACCCTTTGTCTCAAGCGTGATCGTGATGCTTGCATCGCCGTAGTCAAGCTTAGTAGAGAAGCGGTCGTAGTCTATCTTAACTATGTTTGCATTTGCCGATTTTAGACTATCAGTTAGGCTCATGAGCGCTCCTGGCTTATCTACAAGTGTGATTTGTAGTGTCATCTTGCGGTGAGACTTGATAAGACCCTTTTCGATGATGATAGAAAGCACCTGCACATCGATATTTCCGCCACTTAGCACCACACCTATCTTTGCGCCTTTTTTAAATTTGATCTTATCATGCATAAGTGCTGCCACGCCAGCTGCGCCAGCTCCTTCAACCACGATCTTTTGCGTCTCTAGCAAAAACAAAATCGCAGTTGCGATCTCCTCATCATCGACCTGCACAAACTCATCCACACACTCAACGATATTTTTAAGCGTTATCTCGCTCGCATCACGCACAGCTATGCCATCAGCTATGGTGCGAACTGACTTTGAGTTTATGCTCTTTTTAGCGCCGTAGCTATTAAACATCGCTGGAGCGCCCTTTGCGCCGACGCAAACGACTTTAGTTTTTGGATTGACTTGTTTTATACAGCTTGCCACGCCGCTAGCTAAGCCACCGCCGCCAACTGGCACTACAACCATATCAAGGTCGCTTATCTCATCAAGCATCTCAAGCCCAACAGTGCCCTGCCCTGCCATGACGTACTCATCGTTAAATGGATGAACAAAGGTCATATCTTTTTCTTTGGCATAATTTACTGCAAATTCATACGCCTCATCAAAGTTATCACCTTTTAAGATCACTTCAGCGCCAAGATCCTTTGTGCCAGCTACCTTTAGAAGTGGGGTTGATTCTGGCATGACGATGCAAGCATGCACGCCAAATTCTTTTGCACTTATCGCCACGCCTTGAGCGTGATTGCCAGCGCTTGCAGCCACGACGCCACGTTTTCGCTCCTCCTCGCTTAGGCTAGCTATTTTATTGTAAGCGCCTCTTATCTTGTAAGCTCCGGTTCGTTGTAAATTTTCCTCTTTTAGATAGACATTTGCGCCTAAAATTTTGCTAAGTTTTGCACTTAGCGCAAACGGAGTTTTATTTACAAAGTGACCGATCGTTATCTTTGCTTGGATTATTTTGTTTAATGAAACCATTTTCAACTTTCCTTTTAAAATTTATCTTTTGCCTCTAGTAGCACGCCACACTCGATGTGATGAGTGTTGGCAAACTGATCAAAGAGCGCAAATTTTATCACTTTATGGCTTTTAGTAAGCTCATTTAGATTTTCTTTTAATGTCTCTGGATTGCACGAGATGTAGATGATGTTTTTGAAATTTCTAATGAAATTTATGACGCTTTCACTAAGTCCTGCGCGAGGTGGATCGACAAGGACGTGAGAGAAGTTAAAGTCATTTAAGCTTATATCTTTTAGCCTATTAAATTCCCTAACGCCAGCAAATGCGCTCATCAGCTCATCAGCGTCCATTCGCACAAATTTGATATTTTTAGCCCCATTTAGCTCGCAGTTTTTAAGGGCATTTGCGATCGAGCTTTTTGAAATTTCAGTGGCAAGGACGTTTTTAAATTTAAACGAAAGCGGGATAGTAAAATTCCCATGTCCGCAGTAGAGCTCCAGCAAGTCAGCGCCACCCTCAACGCACTCTTTTGCCCAAGCTATCATCTTCTCATTTACCGCTTTATTTGGCTGGATAAAGGCATTTTCACTTAGGCTAAAATTATAAATTTGCCCATCAACATTTAGCTCATCAACTAAATTTAGCTCACCACTTAGCAGCTTTTGGCCACGTGATCTAGCTAAGATCATCACATCAAGCTTGCTAGCTAGAATTTTTATCGCCGCTTCAAACTCACTATCAAGCTTTTTGTGATAAAGAAGCGTGACTAAGGTGCCGCTTTTACAGGCGATAAACTCCACTCCAAAGAGCTTTGTACGTAAAATTTCATCATCTTGCAAGCTCTCAAGTAGCCTTGGCATGAGATGTGAAATTTGCTCGCAAACCTTTGGGCACTCATCTACAAAGACCTTTTTGCTCTTCTCGCTTGCATGCATCGTATAACTAAGCTTGCTGCCCTCATGCCAGATGCCAAACTCAGCCCTCGTGCGGTAGTGCTTTGGGCTTGAGCTAAAAACATCAAATTTACCCTCGTAAAAGTGAGAGAAATTTTGCTTGATAAGATCAGTTTTAAATGAAATTTGCTCACTATAAGGGGTAAAAAGAGTGCATGATCCGCACTCTTTTAGGTATTTGCAGTCCAAATTTATGCCGCTTTCTCTTCGACTTTTTTACCGACAAATCTAACCAAAGCCCAGATTGCTAAAAATCCGCAAGGAAGTGCGATCCAAACGCTAAGACCAAGTGCAACCGGCAAGTAGCCAACAAGCACACAAACCGCGCAAACGCTAAGCGCGTAGATCATCTGCGTTGAGACGTGATCGATGTGGCTACATCCTGCGCCCATTGATGAAAGTATCGTAGTGTCTGATATCGGCGAGCAGTGATCACCAAAGATAGCGCCAGTTAGAACGCTTGAGATATTTACGATCATATAAGCGTGCATTGCATCGCCTTCTAAGCCGTAGTTTTTGCCCACTGCATAAGCTAGCGGGATAGCAAGAGGCATCAAAATGCCCATCGTGCCGTAGCTGGTGCCAGTTGAGAAGCTTATAAATGAGCCAAGGATGAAAACAGCCACTGGCAAGATAAATTTAGGTGTTGAGTCACTTAGTAGATCAACCAAATATCTTGAAGTGCCAAGCTCTTTTATAACCGCGCTAAGGCTCCAAGCAAGAAGCAAGATGACGACCGTGATGATCATAGTTTTCCAGCCTTTTACCCATGTGCTAATAGCCTCTTTTACATCAAAAATTTTGCGCCAAACGCCCATTGTGATAGCTACTATACTAGCGAGCAATGCTGCTTGAAATAGCGATGTAGCAGAGTCAGCTGCGCCAAAAGTATCTTTAAATGTTGAAAATGAAAGTGGATTTGCAAGTGCATTTTTAAGAGTATCGCCCTCAAGTGCAGCAAGACCGCTAAAATAAAAGCTAGTAAATGCGCCGATAACTAGCACAAGAAGCGGCACGATCGCATTTGAAGCGCTTAGTTTTACGCCCTCTTTTGGCTCAAGAGTCTTGTCTTCAAGGTCTTGAATTTGAGTTTTGCCTGAGTGAAGCTCGCCTCTTCTAGCGCGTCTTTCGGCTGCTAGCATAGGACCATACTCGCGTTGCATCAAGGCTGTGCAGACGATGAAAAACAAGATAAAGAGGTTGTAAAATCTATATGGAATGGTCTCGATAAATATAGAATAAGCGTTTATGCCTGTCTCGCCGATAAGCTCATAGCCCTTTTCAATGAGCGAAACCTCAAGTCCGACCCACGTAGAGATGATAGCGATACCTGCGATCGGTGCTGCAGTAGCGTCGATGATGAAGGCTAGCTTTTCGCGGCTGATTTTAAATTTATCGCTTATTGGCCTCATGATAGGACCGACAATTAGGGCGTTTGCGTAGTCATCGAAAAATACAAAAATACCCATAAGCCAAGTTGAAATTTGAGCTGAAACGCCAGTTTTTGCCTTTTTGCTAAGCCAAAGAGCAACCGCTTTTGTGCCGCCCATCTTTGTGATAAGTGCGACCACGCCGCCTATACAAAGCACTTGAAGCAAGATGCCAGCATCGGTGCTATCAGCCATCGACTCAACCACTCTTGAAACGATGCCAGTAAAGCCTTTGATGATGCCCATAAAGACATTTTCATTAACGATATTTATAAGAAAAGTTCCGCTAAAAACACCGATAAATAGCGACAAGATGACATCTTTTGTGATAAAAGCAAGCGCTATGGCCACAACTGGCGGTATAAGCGTGAAAACGCCGTAAATTTGTGCGTTTCTTTTGGCGACTTCTGGATCAACTCCAAAAAGAACGGCACTAAAAAATAGTAACAATAAAATTTGTCTCACATAAACTCCTTAAAATTTTTCTATCGCAAGTCCAGCCCAAGTCTGCGTGTTTGCCATGACTTCGACCCTATTTATATTGACACTTCCAGGCATATTTAGACAATTTACCAAAATAGTCGCGATATCCTCAGACGTGATGAAATTTGTATTTTCATAAAGACTATCAGCCTTTGCCTTATCTCCTCTAAATCTAACCTCACTAAATTCAGTCTTACAAAGACCTGGCTCGATGTTTGTCACCCTGATATTTGTGCCAACTAGATCGTTTCTTAAATTTAGACTAAACTGCTTTACAAAGGCCTTTGTAGCGCCATAAACGTTACTTCCAGGATACGGCCACGAGCCAGCTGTTGAACCAAGATTAAAAATATAGCCCTTTTCTTGCTTGTAAAGTAGCGGCAAAACGGCCTTTGTAGAGTAGATAAGACCCTTTACATTTGTGTCTATCATCGTCTCAAAGTCCTCCACCTTCGCGTCTATCGTCTTTTCAAGTCCAAGCGCCATGCCAGCGTTATTTACAAGCACTTCGATGTCTTTAAATTTATCAGGCAGGCTATCAACTGCGTCAAAAACAGCCTTTTTATCACGTATGTCAGCTACGATGATGTGCGTATCACCAAGCTCACTAGCTAGCTTTTTTAGCCTATCTTCGCGCCTTGCAAGAGCGACTATCTTGTAGCCCTCTTGTGAGAGTCTTCTAGCGATCGCCTCGCCAAAGCCAGATGTCGCACCTGTCACAAAAGCTGTCTTTTTCATATCTCTTCCTAATTAAAATTTGGCTTTAAACCAAGCTCTTCTAAAAATTTAATATTTTTTTCGTTTTTATCTTTAATCGCATAATCAAGCGCGTTAAATCCAGCATCATCAGTCGCGTTCATATCGGCACCGTTATCTATCAAAAGCTTTAAAATTTCAGGTGTCGCGTGAGCTGCTGCATGCATGAAAACGCTTCTATTTGTATGCTCTAGGCCGCACGTATCTTCAACCTGCGCTTGGCCAAAATTTATCATATTCATCTTAGTATTTTCATCTATGTAGCTCTCGTTCGCATTTGCCCCGCTCTTTAGTAAAAGCTCGCAAAGCGCCCTGTCATCAAACTGCACAGCGTAAAAAAGCGCACTTTTTCCAAAGAAATTTTTGTGATTTACATCAGCTCTATTTTTAAGCAAAATTTTTACATTTTCTAAATTTTTAAGAGCAAAAAATAGCGGTGTCTCATCGCCTAAATTTAGATCCGCCCCGCGCCTTATGATCTCTTCTATCATGTCGCTACTTTTGTCATTTAGCAGTGCGATATCGAGTAAATTTGTAAGCTCAGCGGTGGTGAAATTTTTTGAGTAGAGCAAATTTGCAAGCTCGTCTTGACTTAGCTTTTGCGCCATCAACTTTTGCTCAGAAGTTAAAGTTTTTGCCTTATTTACCTTTTTGCCCACACTAAAGCTTAAAAACTCATTTATCACGCTAGTTGCGTAGTAAGCGGCACTTGCACTATCAACGCCTAAAGCCTCATAAAATTTAACCAGCGGAGTTTGAGCGTTTTTATAAGCTTCGCTGAATTTTTTATATTTTAAAAAGTTAAACAAGCTCTCATTCGCCCAGTATCTAAAATACTCCATCTGAGCGTCTTTTTGAGCCTCGGCCGCTTCTGGCTTTGCAAGCTCTTTTTGATAGATTTCAGGAGCGAACGAGGCTTTTAGCAATATCCATCTAAATTTATTTAAATTTTCTCTATAAACGCCCTCGCCAACGCAGCTTTGAGACTCGCTTCTAACAGCCACGCTCGCATCAAAAAGCTCTTTTACCTCTTTTAAATTTAAAAGCGAGCCATCGCAATAAAATAGCCCCTCGTTCACGTAAGCAAGCTCTTTTGGAGTAGTTTTAAAGCTCTCTTTTTTAGCAAGGTCCTCGCACTCTAGTGCATGCAAATTTGCAAAAAGACAAACGCTAAAAAAGATAAAAAAAGCTACTTTTTTCATCAAAGCTCCTTAAAATTTCGCGATATTGTAACAAATTTATATACTAAACTCGCTTATTTCATTAAAATTTAGGTATTTATAAATTTGATCTTTGTTTAAACTAAGGCTATCTCTTACTATCTTTTTATACTCACTAACGCTTGGCAAACGCCCTAGTAGCGCGCATACAGCGGCTAGCTCAGCACTTCCTAGATAGACCTTCGCGCCCATGCCCATTCTGTTGTCAAAATTTCTAGTCGAGGTCGAAAAAACAACGGCATTATCGTTCACTCTTGCTTGATTACCCATGCAAAGCGAGCAGCCTGGCACCTCTGTCCTAGCCTCCAGCCTTCTAAATATCTCATAAACGCCCTCATCTTCAAGCGTCTTTTTATCCATCTTAGTTGGCGGCGCTATCCAAAGCCTAGTAGTGAGCTTGCTCTCACGCTCTAAAATTCTAGCAAGCGCCCTATAATGGCCGATATTTGTCATACAGCTACCCACAAAGACCTCGTCGATGTTGTGCGCTCTTTTGCTATCAGCTAAAATTTCACTTAGCGTCGCCACGTCGTCTGGGTCGTTTGGACAGGCCAAAATCGGCTCATCTATCTGCGACAAATCAATCTCTAAAATTTCAGCGTATTTTGCGTCCTTGTCGGCCCTTAAAAGAGTTGGGTTTTCTAGCCATTTTTGCATCTTCTCTTTTCGTCTAGCAAGCGTTTCACGGCTCTCATATCCTGCTTTTATCATAGCTTCTATTAGCGCAACGTTTGAGCGAACGTACTCCGCGACGCTATCAACGCTTAAATTTACCACGCAAGCAGCCGCCGAGCGCTCAGCCGAAGCATCACTTAGCTCAAACGCCTGCTCCACTTTTAGACTCTCAAGCCCTTCTATCTCTAAAATTTTGCCCGCAAAAATGTTCTTTTTGTTTTTCTTTTCAACGCTTAAAAGCCCTTTTTTGATAGCAAAATAAGGTATCGCATTGACAAGATCACGAAGCGTCACGCCCTCTTTTAGCTCGCCTTTAAATTTGATCAAAACTGACTCTGGCATATTTAGCGGCATCATACCAAGCACCGCTGCAAACGCCACTAAACCACTGCCCGCTGGAAAGCTGATACCAATAGGAAATCTCGTGTGACTATCGCCGCCAGTGCCCACCGTGTCAGGCAAGACCATGCGGTTTAGCCACGAGTGGATGACGCCGTCGCCTGGTTTTAGGCTCACACCGCCACGTAAATTTATAAATTTAGGCAAGCTCTCATGCATCAAAAGGTCACTTGGCTTTGGATAAGCAGCCGTGTGGCAAAAGCTTTGCAAGACAAAATCCGCCCCAAAACTAAGGCTAGCAAGCTCTTTTATCTCATCTCTAGTCATGGGCCCAGTGGTATCTTGCGAGCCAACGGTCAAAATTTCAGGCTCCACGTAGGCCCCAGCTCTCACACCAGCCTTGCCGCAAGCCTTGCCGACCATCTTTTGAGCGAGCGTATAGCCACCGCTCTGCTCTTTTGGCTGATCTGGCTTTATGAAAATTTGCTCCTCACCAAGTCCCAAGGCCTCTCTAGCCTTTTTGGTGACCTGCCTACCTATCATCAAAGGTATCCTGCCGCCTGCTCTTATCTCGTCGCTTAGGGTGTTTGGGCTAAGTTTAAAATTTGCCACGAGCTTTTTTCCGTTGCCTGCGAGCTTATAAATTTCGCCTTTAAATGGATAAATCTCTATCTCATCGCCCATTTCTAGCTCATTTACGTTTGCGACTATCGGCAGTGCGCCGCTATCTTCGGCGGTGTTAAAAAATATCGGAGCTATGGTTGTGCCGATCACGATGCCACCCGTTTTTTTGTTTGGCACGCCCTCTATCTCATCGCCAAGGTGCCACTGGATAGAGTTTATACCGCTCTTTCTGCTGCTACCAGTGCCGACCACGTCGCCAACATACGCCACGCTCTTGCCGAGGCTTTTTAGCTCTTTTAGGATTTCTAAGCCCTCAGGCATCTTTTTAACCAGCATCGCCTTTGCATGAAGCGGTATGTCAGCCCTTGTATAGGCTTCGCTTGCAGGACTTAGATCATCAGTATTTGTCTCACCAGGCACCTTAAAAACCACTGCATTTATGCATTCACTAAGCGGCTTTTTATGCGCAAACCACTCCGCATTTGCCCAAGAAATAAGCACCTCTTTTGCAAATTTATTGCTACTTGCTAGCTTTGCGATCTCGTCAAAGTGTTCATGCACCAAAATGATATTTTTTAGCTCATTTGCCGCGGCTTGCGCGATAACATCATCGCTATTTTTTAGCGCTCGCACCAAAATTTCCACGTTATATCCGCCAAGCATCTTGCCTAAGATTTTAATGGCACGAACCGCATCAAGCCCGTCTATCTTAAGCCCGTCTATAACTTCGCCAAGAAATTCCGCCTTTATCTTTGCCGCGTCATCAACACCTGGATTTACGCGGTTTGCGAGCAAATTTATAAGAAATTTTAGCTCGTTTTGCGCCTTCTCATCGCCACTAGAGTTGCCAGCATGTCTCATTAGCTCGCAAATTTCGCTTGTTTGCTTGGCATTTAGCGCAAGCGGTGGCACGCCCTCTTTTTCTCGCTCACTCACGTGTTTTTCGTAGTCGGTAAAAAAGCTCATAAATTTCCTTTGTGATTTTGCTCGTTTTTAGTCCAAAATCGCTGATTTTGCTTGCATTTTATCAAAAAGCAAAACAATCTAAAGTAAAATTTGCCCAAAATTTCAAATTTCAAGGAGCAAATGTGTCAAAAGCCTACCTAAAATCGCCCATTGGAATTTTAGAGATCGTTGCTAGTGAAAATGGAATTTGTGAGATAAATTTTGTAGATAAATTTGAAAAAATAGCGGTAAAAGATGAAAATTTAAAGCTTTGTTTAGACGAGCTGGAAGCTTATTTTAAGGGTGAGCTTAAAAAATTTAGCGTTAGACTTGATGTAAAAACGACCAAATTTAGAGCTAAAATTTATGACGTTTTACAAAAAGTGCCATACGGCGAAACGACCACATACGCTGCTCTTGCACTTGCCGCTGGTCACAAAAATGCTTACCGAGCAGCAGGATCTGCAAATGCCAAAAACCCACTGCCTATCATCATCCCCTGCCACAGGGTGCTATCCAGTAGCGGCCTTGGTGGCTACTCAGGCGGCGAAGGCTTGCCAACTAAAATTTGGCTTTTAGAGCACGAAGCAAAGCATAAATAAGCCAAATGCAATATAAATTTGCTTAAAAGCACCTCTTAAACCGATGAGCCAACCTCTTTAAATTTATCAACAAAATGCGAGATCTCATCGATCACTTTTTGCCTGATTATTGGATAGTTTTTATTTAAAGGGCTGATCTTAGGCAGTATCTCACCTATTTGCGTTCCGCTTTGACTAACAAAGCCACTCTTTAAAGACGAGCTTATAAACCTTCTTGCTCCAGCCTCATCTAAATTTAAAGAAGCGATAAGCTCGTCCGCCTCTTTTTTCATCACAACTTTTGCAAATTTAAAAAACTCTTCTATCACGCTAGCTCGATCTTTAAATTTATCCAAGTCGCTTTGGTTTATAAAATCAACTATCAACCCCTCTTTTGAGCGGTTTTCCAAGCTCGAGCGGATGATGCGGCGCACCTCATCGGTAAGGGCTGCTTTATCTTTTATCTTTTTATTATGCTCAAATATCAAACCCAAAATATAGTCTAAATTTATCTCCTGAGACTTTAGTAGATCAACCTCAAAGACCACATCATCCCAGTTTATCCTCTCTTTTTCCTTCTCTTCGCCAGCCTTTTCTTTTCTTAGCCACTCTCTTATATCATTATACGTTCCGCGGTAGTCTTGCAAGGCCCTTGCATTTGGCACTTTTATGCTTTGCATCTCTTTGATTTGATCATCGCTTAAGCCAAATTTATCCCTAAACTCACAAACTGCTTTTTCATCGTCTAAATTTACCTCTTGCAAAGCCCTTAGAGCCACGAACTCATCGTAGTTTTGCAAAGCATTTTCCACCCTTAAATACTCTCCAAAAAGCTTTACAAATTCTTTCTTATCTTTTTGTGTCTCTATCTTAGTAGGATCAGGAAATTTCGCCTCTAGCTCGCTTACTACATCTACAAAGCCCCTTCTTGCCTCGCTAGATACCGCATCCGTAAAGCCGTCCATATACTCTTTATAGCTTTTTTCGAGTATGACGCTTTTGGTGCTTCCTTTACCAAAAAGAGTTATGGCATCTTCAGTCGCTTTTTCTAGGTCTCTAAATGTCACGATGTTACCAAAAGTTTTTGTAGCACCATAAATTCTATTTGTCCTAGAGTATGCTTGTATGAGCCCGTGATATCGTAAATTTTTATCCACAAAGAGCGTGTTTAGACAAGGCGCGTCAAATCCCGTCAAAAACATACCCACAACTAAAAGCAGATCGATCTCTTGCTTCTTTGTGCGCTCGCTTATATCTCGGTAGTAGTCTTGAAACGACCCACCATCAACGCTAAAATTTGTCTTAAAGTAGGCGTTATAGTCGTTTATCGCGCCGCTTAAAAACTCTTTTGAGCTAACGTCCATCGCCTCTGGCTCAAAGCCCTCATCAGCTATCTCGCCAACCATATCTTGCTCTTCATTTTGCGAAAAAGAAAATATGGTCGCTATCTTCAAAGCTCGCTCTTTGTTACTTTGTAAATTTTTAAACGCTTCATAATAAAGCTTTGCTGCCTCTATCGAGCTTACTGCAAACATAGCGTTAAAGCCCTTGCCACTTGCGTTTAGGCGGTGAGTTTTTTGATGAAATTTCTCTAGCACATACCCAGAAATTTCTTTGATACGCTCAGGGTGCAAAAATGCACTTTTGTTCTCAGCTGCACTTAACTTTAGTTCGTCTTTTTCTGTCTCTATACTCTTAAATTTAGGCACGACATTGTTATAATCAACCTTAAATTTAAGCACCTTCTCATCTCTTATGGCATCGACTATCACATATTCATGAAGCGAGCTTCCAAAGACACTTTGCGTAGTCTCTGCTCCGATGGCATTTTGAGGAAATATCGGCGTTCCAGTAAAGCCAAACTGATAAAATTTCTTAAATTTCTTCTTTAAATTTTTCTGTGCTTCACCAAACTGAGACCTGTGGCACTCGTCAAATATAAAAACAACCTCTTTTTGATATATGCTTAGATCATCTTCACTCTTCATCAGGTTATTTAGCTTTTGTATAGTTGTTACGATGATCTTTCCGTCATCTTTTTGAGTATTTCGCTTTAGCTCTGCTGAGCTAGCTGAGCCATTTACGCTATCTTTTGAAAATTTTTGATACTCCTTCATAGTCTGATAGTCAAGGTCTTTTCTATCCACCACAAAAAAGACTTTATCTATAAAATCAAGTTGCGTAGCGAGCCTAGCTGCCTTAAAGCTAGTTAGCGTCTTGCCAGATCCTGTCGTATGCCATATAAAGCCGCCGCCCTCTGGCTTTGAGTAGCATTTAGCATTATGCGAGCTATTTATCTTCCAAAGTATGCGCTCAGTCGCTGCTATCTGATAAGGACGCATTATAAGCAAGGTGTTATTTGTGTCAAAGATGCAGTATTTGCTTAGTATGCTAAGAAGTGTATTTTTCGCCAAAAATGTAGCCGTAAAGTCCTTTATATCTTTTATGGCTTCATTTTTTGAATTTGCCCAGTTTATAGTAAAGTCAAAGCTGGTTTTATCCCGCTTGGTTGTGTTTGCAAAGTATCTTGTATCTGTGCCATTTGAGATGATAAAAATTTGCAAGTATTTAAAGAGCGAATTTGATGAGTTAAAGCTCTCTTTTGAGTAGCGATGAATTTGATTAAAAGCTTCTCTTATCGCCACGCCTCGCTTTTTAAGCTCTATTTGCACAAGCGGCAAGCCATTAACAAGTATAGTGACATCATATCTGTTGTGCGATGAGCCAGTTTGCTCAAACTGATTTATCACCTGCAAGCTGTTTTTAGCGATATCTTTTTTATCGATAAGGCAGATATTTTGTATATGCCCATCATCAAAAACAAAGTCATAGATATGATCATCTTGTATCTTGCGGGTCTTTTCCACTATGCCATCGTTTGGTTTGTCGATATACTCTTCAACTAGCCTTTTCCACTCAGACGAGCTAAATTTAACGTTATTTAGCCTCTCTAGCTGCTCTTTTAAATTTAGTAAAAGTGCCGTTTGAGAGTTTATATCTTTTTTATACTCATAGCCTTGTTTTACAAGGTCGGCTATAAGTTCATCCTCCATATCCGCTTCGCTTTGGTAGCTTGAAGACTGAGGCAATCTCTCATATTTATCTAAAACGATGAAATTTTCTGACTCAAGTATGGTTTTACTCTCTATCATTTTTACACCTTTATGCTGTCATTTTTGGTTTGAAATTTAAAAGTAGCTCTCTGTAATGCTCATACTGCTTGCGCCTTAGCTCTATCTCTCGTGGCAAGCCCTCAGTTATAGAATTTACAAGCGTATCAAATTTATCTAAGATATCAACAACCTTTTGCTGTGTTTGAAGTGATGGAACGGGGATTTTTATTTTTTTTAGGTTGTCATTATAGAGACGCTTAATTGTCCCACCTTCTGCGATGTTCCAATCTGCTATTTGATAAAAATAAAACAAATATCTATTCAAAACTTGACCTTCATCATTTTCAATCCACACTATATTACTATCCTGAAAATAAGCGTCATTGCCATTAAAAATCACAGCACGTCCGATAGTTCCACTTGCAGAAATCAAGACCTCTCCAATCTTTGGATAACTATATTTTGACCTATACTCATCAAAAAGTTCTTTTGAAATATAAGCATCTGCTTCTTTGCCAAATGTTCCTATTTTATAAAATGGTATTTCTCCATTTACAGAAGTTTGTTCCTTTAAAATTCTTTTACACATACGAACTTCTCCGATGTCTCCAAGCATTTTTAGCTCACACCCCCCCCATTTTTATCAAGCTCGTCAAAGCTTAAAAGAAAGTCGCGGTAAAATTCATACTGCTTTTTTCTAGCTGTAAGCTCTTCTGTAAGCTCTTCTGTAAGAAGCGTGAAAGAGTCCAAGATACGGACTATTTCACGCTGCACTTCCATCGGAGGTAGAGGAATTTTAACTTTATCAAAATCACTTTTGTTGAGTGCAGGAATGCTTCCTCTAGCAACCAGAATATCCATATTTTTCTTTTCAATCGACTTTAAAAAATAGAATATAAATTTAGTTAAAACATAATCCTCGTCTTTTGAAGTATAAGGATAACATAATCCACCAGCCCAAAATTTACAATCAATAAATTTTACAAAACCAGCATATTCGCCTCGTGAGGCAATCGTAAAAGCATTGGCTTCATTATTGTACTTATCATAAAAGCCGTAGTAATCCCTACTTGAATTAACAACTGGATATGCTCCTTTGTCAACTAAATCTTCTTGTTTAAGTGTGCCTTTTGCTAAACTCTTGCAAATAACTCCAAGTTCATCAAATTTCACTCCTTCAGGGCAAAGCTCATTTATCAGATCAAAAATTTTACTCATCTCTCGCCATCCAGCTCTATCTGCGCGATGATCTCATCTATCTGCGAGCGTAAATTTGATATCTTAGCCACGGTCTCTTTTATCTGTAAATTTAACTCGCTTATATCTATCTTTTCGCGTGTATCTTTTGGCTCGACATAGGAGCTAACTGCTAGGTTGTAGTCATTTTTAGCGATAGTGTCATTATCCACCGATGTAGCTACGTGAGCGATCTCTTCTTTGCTAGCAAAAATTTCTACTATCTTTTTAATGTGCTCACTTGTTAAAACGTTATTGTTCGTTCTTTTTTCAAAAAACTCACTAGCGTCTATAAACTGCGTTTTGTTTTCACTTTTGTGCTTTGAGAGCACAAGGATATTTACAGCGATCGATGTGCCGTAGAAGAGATTTGGCGCTAGGGCGATGATGGTTTCGACGAAATTTTCTTTTACAAGATACTCGCGTATCTTCTTTTCTGCGCCGCCTCTATAAAAAATGCCAGGAAAGCTAACGATAGCTGCTCGCCCCTTTGCAGAGAGGTAGCTAAGAGCGTGCATGATAAAGGCAAAGTCTGCCTTGCTTTTAGGCGCTAGCACGCCAGCTGGAGCAAACCGAGCATCATTTATAAGTGCGGGGTCATCGCTACCGATCCAGTTTATAGAGTAAGGAGGGTTTGAGACGATAGCATCAAACGGCTTATCGTCCTGAAGCTTTGGGTCCAAAAGCGTATCGCCAAGCTCGATGTGAAATTTAGAGTAGTTTATGTTGTGTAAAAACATATTCATGCGAGCAAGGTTAAATGTCGTGTGATTGATCTCTTGTCCAAAAAAGCCCTGCTCAACCTCATGCTTATCAAATCTCTTTTTGGCTTGCAAAAGTAGCGAACCAGAGCCACAAGCTGGATCGTAAATTTTATTTACACTTTCTTGTCCGTGCATGGCTAGCTCAGAGATGAGCTTTGAGACATTTTGCGGAGTGAAAAACTCACCGCCTGACTTACCAGCATTTGCAGCATAGTTTGAGATGAGAAACTCATAAGCATCGCCAAAAAGATCGATGTAGTTATCTTTAAAGTCACCAAAATCAAGCCCAGCAACTCCGTTTAAAACAGCAGCAAGCCTTCTATTTTTATCTGCGACGCTATTGCCAAGCCTGTTGCTTGTCGTATCAAAGTCAGCAAAAAGTCCTTTGATGTCTTGCTCTGACTCAAACCCTGCGGCTGAGCCTTCGATACTTTTAAAAATTTGATCTAGATCGGTATTTAAATTTGCATTATTTGAGGCATTTTTTACGACATTTTTAAAAAGCTGACTAGGATAGATAAAGTAGCCCTTTTCTTCTATGATAACCCTTTTTTGCTCATCATCTATCTCATCGTCACCCATGCTAGCGTAGTCGATGCTATCATCCCCAGCCTCTATGTAGTCGGTAAAATTTTCGCTGATAAATCTATAAAACAAAGTTCCGAGGACATACTGTTTAAAGTCCCAGCCATCAACAGCACCCCTTACTTCATTTGCGATGCTCCAAATTTGATTTTGTAAGGCTTTGCGTTGTGCCTCTTCGCTCATTTTATCTCCTTTAAATTTCCTTGTAGCCGACTATATTTAGCCCAAAACCAGCTAAGCTTACAAATTCTTTATTTTTATTTGAGCTTAGAAGTTCGATATCTTTTACGCCAAAGTGATTTAAAATTTGTGCTCCGATGCCGTAGTCTTTGCTTGTGTTTGAGTTGTCGCTATCTAAAAAGATCAAAATTCCACCATTTTGACTTAGAAATTTGATGGTTTTTAAAAGCTCTTCGTATTTTGGACTGCTCAAAAGCTCGTGATCGGCAAGGATCTTTTGAAATTTGACATTTGCTTTGCTCTTTGGCTCGCCAAAAAGATAAGCTGAGTGAATTTTACCTTTGTGGTCGGTGATATCGTATCTTGTGGCCGCGTAGTCTGCGATCATCACGTCACTTTTTTCGCCAACTCTTATGAGACTTTCATGACTTAGTCTATACTCGACCAGGTCAGAAACGCTGATCATATTTAGACCAAATTTCTTACAAAACTCCTCTAAATAATCACGCCTTGCCATTGTGCCATCTTCTTTTACTATCTCGCATATCGAAGCCATCGGAGCAACACCTGCAAGTTTGCAAAGATCGACCGAGCCCTCGGTGTGGCCTGTGCGAACTAGCACACCGCCATTTTTAGCTATGAGCGGGAAGATGTGTCCTGGACGCACGAAGTCTTCAGGTTTTGAGCTAGCATCAGCAGCAAGCCTGATCGTCATATCGCGCTCATATGCGCTAACGCCAGTTGTTGCGTCTTTTGCGTCTATCGTGACCGTAAAAGCTGTCTCGTGGCTCGATGTGTTTTTGGCTACCATTAGCGGCAGGTCAAGCCTTTTGGCGTTTGCCTCATCCATCGCAAGACAGAGCACGCCCTTTGCATGAGTGATAGCAAAATTTACCTTTTGCATGTCGCTACTAGCTGCTGAAAAGACTAGATCGCCCTCGTTTTCGCGATCCTCATCATCTACCATAACGACCATTTTGCCATTTTTTATATCCTCAATCGCTCTTAATATATTTTCAAATGCCATAATTGTCCTTTTATAAATTTTTACGATTATATTGATATTTTGATAATCAAAAGATAAAAACCATATTTTTTCTTTGCCGGTAATCACTTTTGAGAAAAAATAGAATTTACACCAAAATTTAAGCTTTTGAGGTTTATATTAGCCATTTGGCAGGATAAATTTATCTCATATAGGCATAAAATTTAAATGTATGTTTGCGCAATAAAACAAATTTTGACTTTAAATTTTAAAATATGCCTTGTGTATTAAATAGAGATAATTTTTTATTTTGATTTTCAATAATGCTATTATAAAGATAATTGAAATTTTATATTAAATTTGGTTTTAAATCTTTGTTTAGAAAATCGAGTGAAAATTGGGCTTTCGTCGTTATTTTTGCTATAAAAACTAAAAATTTTTAATAAAGAAAAATATATTTTAAATTTTCTAAGGGCAATATTTTATGTATTATTTTACATATTAT
>NZ_PPCG01000044.1 GCF_002913745.1 Campylobacter concisus | reverse complement strand
CTAAAATATAATCCAACCTTTAAATTTAAAAGGGTTATTGATGGAAATTTTTATAGTCATAGTTTTGTTTATCGCTTCAGTTTTTGCTTTTATGAAATTTGCCCCTGTTTTTGGTGGTAGACCAGATGCCAAGAGCCAAAAGCTGATAGAAGCTTCGCCAAATTTTAATGGCAAAGTTTTTATAAATTTAGAGCCAACGATTGATATGGTAAAGAAAAGTCCGCAAGCGTCTATGTTAAATTTCGCCATCCAAGCGCTCTTTCCACCAAAAGGCAAGCTACCAAAGCGCCCTTTGCCAAATTTAAAATTTGACGCAAACGCCCTCAAAAATGGCGAGTTTGTCTGGCTTGGGCACGTTAACCTAATCTGTAAGCTTGATGGCAAAACCATCATCACAGACCCAGTTTTGCACCGAGCATTCCCTCTGCCAGTTGGCGGCAAGCCCTTGCCTACGAGCACGCCATCACCGCTAGCGACTACCCAGAGGTGATCGACATCGCCCTCATCTCGCACGACCACTATGACCATCTTGACTATAAAACGATACTTGAGCTAAAGGATAGAATAGCCAAATTTCTAGTGCCACTTGGCGTCAAGGCTCACCTCATAAAATGGGGCGTGGATGAAGGCAAAATTTACGAGTTTGACTGGTTTGGTGATCTAAAGATAGGAAATTTAAACTTCACTTTTTGCCCCTCAAGGCACTTTAGCGGGCGCACATTTAAAAGAAACACCACGCTTTGGGGCGGCTGGGCGGTTGAAGAGGCTGGCTTTAGCTTTTATTTTAGCGGAGACGGCGGATATGGCAAGCATTTTAAGATGATAAATGAGAAATTTGGCGGATTTGATCTAGTTTTCATAGAAAATGGCGCTTACAGCGATGGCTGGCCCTACGTGCACATAAAACCAGAGGAGTCAGCGCAAGCGCTAAAAGATCTTGGTGCAAGGCTTGGCGTGCCGGTGCATTGGGGCAAATTTGATCTTTCTTATCACGCTTGGGATGAGCCGATCAAGCGTTTTGAAAAGACGGCTACAAAACTTGAGCTAAACTACGCAACACCGATGATCGGAGAGGTTTTCAGCGTGCAAAATCCACCTAGAAAAAAGTGGTGGGATGAAATTTAGGAATAAAATTTGCTCTAAATTTTAAAATCCAAAAGGAAGTGCAAATGAAAATTTCTGAAAATTTATCAAATTTAAAAAACGCTATTGACAAGGCAGCGAAAAACGACCTTGACTCGAGTGCGACTGGAATCTTTTTGCAAAATTTAGAAAAAGCAAACAAAGAGACAGAAAAGATCTATGAGAAGCTTGAAAAAGAACTAAAAAGCGATGCGCAGATGTTTAAGCAGTTTGACTTCATGCAGATGATGACAAAGCTTCAATACGGCAACCTAAAATCAAGCGAGCGAGAAGAGCTGATAAACAAAATGAGCAAGATCGCTAAAGAAATTTAGCCGTTTAGCGTGGCTTTACGGCGAGATAAATTTGGCTGCTTTTTGTGAAATTTAGTGGTTTTTGGTGAGTAAATTTGCTAAAAATATAAATTTACTCGCTTAGTAATTGTTAATATTCTCGCGTTTGCCACATCTTTTGCCAAATACCTGTTGCACACTGGGCGAGATAGCACATCGATATATCACATGCGCAAAATTCAAGCAAATTTCTGAAATGCTTTTAACCTCTAAATTTAAGCTAGTCAATCAATAAAGGCAAATTTTAAAATTTCATGAGCGAGTAATTTCGGTTCTAAAATTTGAGCTAAGCGATAAACGAAGCCAAATTTTAGTAGTCAATTCTTAGGGGTGAATGAAAGTTTTAAAATTTGCAAAGACAGCTTGATTAAATTTGTAAATTCTTTTTATTCAAAAAGGGAGACAAGGTGACTTGAATTACGAAGTCGCTCTCTTCCCCCTTAACGATCCCCTAACTCCGACAACGTTAGAAGTGCATGCTTTAGTGCTTCGCACTGCATGCGGTTTATTTTTAGAAAATTCTGACAAATTTTAAAATTTCATGAACGAGTAATTTCGGCTCTAAAATTTGAGCTAAGCGGTAAGCGAAGCCAAATTTTAATAGTCAATTCTTGCGAGTGAGTGGAATTTTAAAATTTGCAAAACAGAATAATTTTAAAGAGTACCTATTTATATATGTAAATTTACTAGAAAGAATTTAAGAGCCAAAAAGGCTCTTAAATTTTAGTGGAGTTCGCTCCAGACTTTGCGTTTCCAAAGCCAAGCAAAAATTCCCAAGATAAAGAAGTAGATCATGACATAAAGTCCTGTGCTCTCGCGCTCAGCTTTTTTGCTGTCGCCTACTTTTTCTATGTAAGATACTATATCGTCTTCAGCAGCTTTGTTTAAGCCAACTCTAGGCATCGCAGTGCCTGGAAGCATCTTTTGAGTATCGTTTATAAATTTATGCAAGTAGTCAGCACCCTTTGAGCGGATCATCATAGATAGATCAGGTGGGTTTGAGCCCATATATGCTGCAAGGCTTACTTTGTTGCCAAGAGTATATTTTTTATCATACTTCATATCATGGCATCTTTGACATGCATCAGCAAATACCTTTTCTTCAGTGATCTTGCTCTTTGCATCCGCCTCAGCTGATACCTTTTTAAGATAAGCAACTATGTCAGCGATCTCAGCGTTTATATCGCCGCCAGCACCCATAAATGCAGTCATCGGATAAGGATGCTCGTCGTTAAATTTATGTGATAGTTTTACAGCCATAGTTGGATTTTTGATAAGTGCAGCCAAAAATCTCTCGTCATAAATTTTACCAGCTGTGCTAAGATCTGGTGGCACTACACCAAAGCTTTGGCTAGCTGTCTCAGCGTCCATGCTAGCTGGCATACCAGCTGCTTCGATGCCGTGACAGCCTGTACATCCAGCTGCGCCAAATGTCTCAGCACCTTTTGCAGCGTCACCTTTTGCAAGGTCGATCGAATTTATATCAGCCCAAAAAGCTGTATAGTCATCAAGAATTTTTTGTGCTGTCTCAACGTCTTTTGTAGCTGCTTCTATGCTAGCTTTATTACCACTAGCTTTTGCAGCCTCAAGCGCCTCTTTTTTCTGCTCTAAAAAGTGCTTTGCGTAGTCAGTATCTTCTTTTGAGAAGTTGTACTCAGCATTTACAGTGTGCGGATGAAGCTTTGTGTGAGCGTAAGGCTCGATACCCCAGTATAAAATACCTGAAAGGATAACAACGATGGCAAAAATTTTAAGCTCTTTCATGATTAGCCCCTTTTTCTTTCAAGTATTGTGATAACTGGAAGTGCGATTATAAATAGCACTAAAAATAGCAATGAAGCGTAAAATCCTATCCAGTCGTTGATGCCGCCTGTTGGGAGCTTGCCATATATAGATAATACGATAAGGTCTGCAACTAGCACCCAAAACCATACAAAAAATAGTGGTCTTTTGTGAGCTGGGGCTACAAGACCGCTTCTATCAAAAAGAGGTATAAGCATAAACGCAACGCCTGCAAAGGCAAATGCGATAAGTCCGATGTTATAAGCTGAAATTCCAGCTATATCAAAGAAGAAGCCACGTAAAATTTCATACTGCCACAAGAAGTACCACTCTGGGTAGATGTGTGGTGGAGTTTTTAGCGGATTTGCTGGCTCAAAGTTGATAGGATCCATCGCAAAGTTGAAGTGATAGCAAACAAGATACATAACAAATATCATAAAAAATGATACATACATGAAGTCTTTTGCCAAAAATCCTGGCCAAAATGGTATGACTTTAGCTTTTGCTCTGTCGCCGTGTAGATACTCTTGCGCCTCTACTTCAAAGTCGATATCTTCGCTTGTTAGGTTATTTACGTGAGGAATTCTTAATGAGTAGAAGTGGATAACCAAAACAACGATAGTTACAAGTGGTAGCAAGCAGACGTGAAGCATGAAAAATCTAGTAAGTGTTGAGTCGCCAACTGCGTAGTCACCCCTGATCCACTCAACCAAAGCATCGCCGATAACTGGCACACCACCAAAGAGCTGAGTGATAACAGTAGCCGCCCAGTAGCTCATCTGTCCCCATGGGAGCATGTAGCCGCTAAATGCCTCTGCTGAAAAGCAGATAAATAGCACCATACCGCTTACCCAAATGACCTCTCTGCCTCTTTTGTATGAGCCATAGTAAAGTCCAGTAAGCAAGTGGATATACATGATAAGAAATATCGTAGAAGCTGAAACTGCGTGGATATGACGCCAAAGCCAGCCATACTCGACCTCTTGCATGATAGTGTAATTTACACTGTCAAAGGCCAAATTTACATCTGGCTTGTAATACATCATAAGCAAATAGCCAGTGATGATCAAAAGCAAGAAAAGCGTCGTTAGGATAACACCCATCGCCCAAAGGAAATTTATATTTTTTGGGATCCAGTATTCGCTAACTAGAACCTTCATAAGCTTTGTAAAAGCTAGGCGTTGGTCAAGCCAGTCAATAACGCCAGTTGATTTATGAGATAAAGACATCGCTAACCTCCTAAGCTTTAGCTACTAATTTTTCGTATTCTGGGCTTGTTTCGCCTAGAACTAGCTTGGTACCATCGATCTTAAATGGTGGGATATCAAGCGGTCTTGGTGGAGGTCCGTATGTTTGTATGCCATCAGCGTTAAATTCGCCGCCATGACAGGCACAGATAAACATTTGCTTGCTCGCTTTATACTCAGGGATACATCCTAGGTGCGTGCAAAGTCCGATAACTACGACATATCTCGCATCTCCAACGACTACATCTCTCTTGTCGTTTTTAGCCATATCTGGGCTTTTTTTGAGGATGAAAATAGGCTTTTTACGCCACTCAACCTGTCTCATCTCGCCATCTTTGATCGGGCTTAGATCGACAGTTGTAAAACCAGCAGCTTTTACGCTAGGGAGCGGATCCCAGGTCTTTTTCATGGCAACTAGTGACATCGCGCCACCAACAGCTGCCACGGCACCAAACGCAAGGCCGATAAAGCTTCGTCTTTCTTGCTTTACTGACATTAATTTCCTTTCTATAAATAAAATTTAAACGATTATACTCTCAAAAAATTAAAAAACTATAATCTCACAATATAGTTTGTAAAAATAAAGTG
>NZ_PPCG01000043.1 GCF_002913745.1 Campylobacter concisus | reverse complement strand
CTTCCCAATACTGCGCCCTAGCTGCTTTCTTGTCAGCTATATCCTCTTCTTTTACAGCGTTTCCTATCCTGCGCCAATTCCGATCTATCAACGCTCTGTGTCTTTTTTCGCTGTGATGTCCGACTTTTATTGGCTCGGCTAGCCTTAAAAACTCCGCCCCTTCTTGGCTTTTTTTGTGCCACTCATGGCTTTTTACTTCGTGTAAAGCCTGCGAATTTCTGTATTTGTCGGCTTTTCTTTCAGCATAGCTTAACTCTTCTAGGCGGACAATCGAATAATAAAATTTGTTATTTTTTTCGGCTACCAAGTTATAAACTTCGCAATCCACCTCTTTGCCGTATTGTGTTTCAAGAGTTATTATTTCGCCCTTATTGTGCTTTTCGTCGCATTCTGCCACCCATACATTAGGGCAGTATTTTTTAAAATTTGCCATTATTTAATCCTTTTTATAATCTCTAAAAACTCGCCTACAGTCATACCTGGCTCATAATAAAATTCAACAAGCCTCATCAGAATATAAGAGCGCATCTCTTTCAGCCTCCTCTCGTAGCTTTTTCAGTGTTTGTTTGTAGGTAGTTGTATAGCTTAAGACTGCCTCGTTGCTCATTTCAGCCTCAACGCATAGTACATAGACAAGTGCGGCATAGGCGAAAAAGTCTTTTTTGCAATGCTCAATAAGCAGATCAACTATTTCGCCGCTGTTTTCGCCAAGGGCGTTTTTAAAGGTGTAGCGGTGGAGGTTATATACATATTTGATGTCAGTTATTAAATAGTCAAACTTTTGATTTAAATTTATGTGTGCCACGTCGCTTTCGGCACGTGCCAGATCGTAGTTCAAACTCATTTTTAACCCCTTTTAATATTTAGATAGGCGATATTTTTGATCTCGCCGCCGTTGCTGAAAAGCACCCTAAAAAACTTAATTATCTTTCTCATCTCTAGCTCCTTTTTCTAATAGAAACCTTGCTCGCCACCGCCGTCTGATGTTAAAAATTAATTTAGCTTGCAAAAGCAACTTTTTAAAGGAAAAATTTTTATATGAAAAGTGTTAGCAGGCTTTCGCCTACTCCAAGCAAGCAAGGCTTTTACTAGAAAAAGTAGTGTTTTTCGTTTTATTAATAACCCTGTGAAAAACTATCCTAAAT
>NZ_PPCG01000042.1 GCF_002913745.1 Campylobacter concisus | reverse complement strand
GCAAAGCCTTCGCTTTTTGTCTGTTTTTGGTAGTGCTGTTTTGTTAAGATAGAGTTATAAGAGACTTTCATAGCTTACTCCTTGAAATTTAGCTTCAAAGAGTAAGCAAGAGTTGTGCCGTAAATTTAAGCGAGATAAATTTATGTTTGTTCACTTTGAGATAAAAATTTTATCTATCAGTAAAAATAAAAGCAAATTTATAGAAAGCATCTTGTAAAATAAAACAATCCTGAAAAAATGTACCGCTTTTTTTAAAAAGTGTACCATACTTTTAGGAAATTTTAAAGAAAGGGAAACTGCAAAAAGGGCAGTTAAAGTATCGATAAGTAGGACATCTATGGTGTCACGGGGGAGACTTGAACTCCCGACCTCCGGCTTATGAGACCAGCGCTCTAACCAGCTGAGCTACCGTGACAACTTAAAATAAGTTTTGGATTATACAACCTAAGAACTTATTTTTAGCTAAAATTTATCTCACTCAAATTTTATAGATATAAAAAACAAATTTGACTGCAAAAGCAGTCAAATTTAGTTAAGCTTTTTTAGTGAAAAATCCAACGTAAATAGCGTATATAAAACCGATCACTACGGCATACGGGGCAAAAGGTGTGATGCCAGCTCCTGAGCTTGCTAAGATAAAGTTGTGGCTTATCGCAGCTCCAGCTCCCATGCCTAAAACAAATACAGCTGAGCTTAAATTTCCAGCTCCCATTTGCACTAGGTGTTTGCCAGGGCAGCCGTAGCTTAGGCTAAAGCAAAGACCAGCGAGCGTCATGCCTAAGAAATTCCAAAGCATATCATTGTGAGCGATAGGTTGTCCTTCAAAGCCAAATTTGTATTGATTTAGCACTAAATTTGTGATGCTTGCAAAAAGAACGATAGAGACGATGCCATAAAACATCGAAAAGTCACGTTCAAAAACTTTGCTGATAGCTCCTACTGAGCAAAATTTACTTCTTTGCATAAATGCGCCGATGATGATGGCACAAATAAGCGAGATAAATAAATTTGCATGCTGTGAGCCTGGACCTTTTTCTGAGCTGAATAATGCGCCATTTTCACCAAGTTTTAGACCAAAGATAAGTGCTAGTAAAAGCAAAATAGCAATAATCAGTGGCAAAAACCCTATCGCCTTTGCTGTGGTTTCACTCTCAGGCAAAACATAGCCATTTTTCTTAAAAGCCCGTCCCACAAAAACGCCAGCAAATAAGCCAACAACGCCAGCTATGGCGGTCATATCTCCGCCTCCAAGACGTAAAAATGCTCTCCAAGGGCAGCCTAAAAATATGAGGCAGCCTATCATCGCAAACACGCCTAAGAAAAACCTAGAAAATGCCGCGCTACCAGATACTGGAGTGAAATTTCTACTCCAAAGCATGCTAGCTAGAAAGCCTCCGATGATAAGCCCTAAAATTTCAGGCCTTAGATACTGCACAACTTTGGCCTGGTGAAAGCCAAGCGCACCCATGCTATCTCGTAAAAAGCAAGCTGCACAAACGCCCATGTTTGCTGGGTTGCCAAAATGAACGAGCACCGGACCAAGTATGCCAAGGCTCGCACCTGCGATGATGTAAAGTAGTGTTTTGTTCATGTAAATTCCTGTGTAAGGGTAAAACCAGACTGGTTTCTTAAACGACATTTTAATAATCATTAAATAAAACAAAGATTAATTTTTTGTAAAACAGAAGTGGCTAAAATATGCAAAAATTTCATAAAAAGGACAAATGATGAAAGATTTTATGAGCTATGCAGATAGCCTGAAAATTCTAAAAGATACGATAAATGCGTGGGAAAAGGTCGAAAAAGTAGCCATTACAGATGCGCTTGATAGAAATATCGCCTACGATGTCACAGCCACTGAGAACTACCCAGCAAAGCCAGTTTCGGCGATGGACGGTTACGCTTTTGCCTTTAAAGATGGACTAAACGAGCTTGAGCTCATCACTGATCTGCCAGCAGGTAGTGACAAAGGGCTGCATGTAGAGGGCAGTAAATGCGTAAAAACCTTCACCGGCTCGCTAATGAGCGAAGGCACCGACACTCTTGTGCCAGTTGAAAATGTCGAGGTTAGTGGCTCAAAAATAATCATCAAAAAGAGCGTGCCAAAGGGCTTTGCCGTGCGAGCAGTGGGTGAGAGCTACAAAAAAGGCGAAATTTTAATAAAAAAAGGCACACGTCTAACTTACGCTGAGATCGCGCTTCTTGCCGAGCTTGGCGTCTTTCACGTAAGTGTCTTCATCCGTCCAAGGGTGGCGATACTAGCAACTGGCAGCGAGATAAAAGACCTTGGCGAACCGCTTGATAGTTCAGCGCAAATTCACAGCTCAAACCACGTAGGTATCGCTATGCAGATACGCAAAATGGGCGCAGAGCCGATCCTTTGCGAGATCGTAAGAGATAAGGCCGAGCTTGTCGAAAAAGCGATCATAAATGCGCTAAAATCAGCCGATATCTTGGTGACGACTGGTGGCATCAGCATGGGAGACTATGACTTTGTAAAGGGCGCTTTAAATGAAAACTTTAAGCTCATCATCGAGGGCGCTGCGATAAAACCAGGCCGCCACATCAGAGTGGCAAAATCAGGCGATAAATACATCTTTGCGCTGCCTGGATTCCCTTACTCTGCGATGGTTATGTGCGTGCTTTATGTAAGAGTGCTTATAAACACTTGGTTTAGCCAAGAAGAGCCAAAGATCACAGCGATAATGGACGAAGACTACAAAAAACGCTCGCCATTTTTGGAATTTACAGCGGTAAATTTAGAAAACAGAGATGGCAAGATCTTTGTAAATTTAAATGGCAAAAAGCTTGGTAGTTCAGCGATCGTAAATAACCTAACAAACGAAGCTGCACTGCTTATCATCCCTAAAGAGACAGAATTTATCGCAAAAGGTGAAGTGGTAGAAGTTTTAAAGATGCCTTGCTAAGGGTAAAACTAAAATTTAGAGTAAAAAGCAGGGAGAGCTCCCTGCTGTGGTTATTTCTCTTCGTTTGTTTTGATGTAAGCGTAGTCAGAAATTTTAGTCCACTCTCTTGCTTTTTTGAGGAAAGCTCTTTGAGACTCGACGATCTCTTTAAATAGTGGATCTTTTGCGCTCTCTTCATCTAGTAGCTCGTTTGTAGCCTTTTTAAGAGCTGCGATGACCTCTGGCGGGAAAGATTTTACTTGGATGTCTGGATACTCGGCCTTCATCTTGTCCCAGTACTCTACGTTTGCGTAAAATACCTTAGTATTTACATCTCTTGCCACTTCAGCAGCAGCCGCTTCAAAGATAGCCTTTAGATCATCTGGAAGTTTTTCATACGCATTTTTGTTGAAGAAAAACTGAGTTTCGCCGTTTGGCTCTTGCCAGCCTGTGTAGTAGTATTTTGCCACTTTGTGGAAGCCAAGCGCCATATCGTAAGCTGGGCTGACCCACTCGACTGAGTCGATCGTACCCATCTCAAGTGCCATGTAAAGCTCGCCAGTTGGGATAGTGTTGATATTTGCGCCAAGTTTAGCGTAAATTTCACCGCCAAAGCCTGGAATTCTGATCTTTAAGCCTTTGATATCATCAACTGACTTGATCTCTTTTTTAAACCAGCCGCCCATTTGCATGCCAGTGTTGCCAGCTCTAAAAATTTTGATGTTATATGGATCAAAAACTTTCGCCTCTAGCTCTTTGCCGCCACCAAATTCATACCAAGCTGTTTGCTCGTCGGTATTCATCATAAATGGTGTCGCTGTAAAAAACATTGTCTTAGGGTCTTTGCCCTTGTAGTAGTAGCTAGCTGTGTAGCCGATGTCGTATTGACCGCTCTTTGCAAAGTCAAGCATCGCAAAAGGCGACTTGTGCTTTGACGGGTAGTCGATCCTGATCTCGATGCGGCCGTTACTCATCTTTTCGACCTTATCTTTTAGCTCTTTTGGCACGTCACCAAGTACTGGCATAGTGCTCTCCCATGAGGTTGCAAGCTTGAGCTTATAGACTTTGTCATCTCCCATGGCAGCGCAAGCAAGAGCTGCTAGGCCAAGAGATGCTAATAAAAATTTATTCATACTCTCTCCTTTAAAAATTTTGCATATTATACAAAAAATTTACATTATTAAAATGTGTTATAATCGCAAAAATCAAATTACAGGGCATAAAAATGATAAAAAAGACGAAAATTGTAGCGACTTTAGGGCCAGCAAGTGACAACGAAGAGACGATGGAAGCGATGGTTAAAGCAGGGGTTAATGTTTTTCGTTTAAATTTTAGCCACGGAACACACGAATACCACAAATCAAACATCGACAAGATAAGAAACATCGAAAAAAGACTAAACAAACGCATAGGCATCTTGCAAGATATCTGCGGTCCAAAGATCAGAGTTGGCAAACTTAGCGAGCCATTTTACTTAAAAGCTGGCGATGAGCTTAGCATCTACGCAGAGGATATCGTGGGCGAAAAGATCGAAAAAGGCGTTTATAGAGTGAGCCTAAATCAGCCTCAAATTTTACCTATGCTAAAGGCAGGCGAGTACGTCTATCTCTACGACGGCTCGATAAGAGCAAGAGTTACAGGCGAGGGCAAAGATGTGGTAAAAACCATCATCGAAAATGACGGAATTTTAAACTCAAATAAAGGGGTAAATTTCCCAAATACCGCCCTTGGCATCGACATCATCACGCCAAAAGATAAAGAAGATATGGAATTTGGCGCAAAGCAGGGCGTAAATTTTGTCGCCATTAGCTTCGTGCAAGATGCAAATGACGTGATAAAAGCAAGAAATATCTTAAAAGAATTTGGCTCCAAAGCGGCTATCTTATCTAAGATCGAGAAATTTGACGCGGTCGAAAATATAGATGACATCATCGCAAAGAGTGACGGTATCATGGTAGCTCGTGGTGATCTTGGTATAGAAGTGCCATTTTACAAGGTGCCAACCATACAAAAGCTCATCATCAAAAAGGCAAATGCAGCCAGCAAACCAGTCATCACAGCAACGCAGATGATGCTAAGCATGGCAGAGCATGAAACTGCCACAAGAGCGGAGATCAGTGACGTGGCAAATGCCGTGCTAGACGGCACTGATGCGGTTATGCTAAGTGAGGAAAGCGCGATCGGCAAAAACCCAGTCGCGGTCGTAGAGGCGATGAGCAAAACGATCATCCAGACGCAAAGCATCTATCCATACAATAAATTTGACGAATTTGACTTTTTTGACGAGACTGACATGGTCGCAAATAGCGCAGCTTCGCTAGCTGTTCGCATCAAGGCAAATTCGATACTCTCTATCACAGGCTCTGGCAAATCAGCCATAAAGCTAGCTAGAAACCGCACAAACATCGACATCATCGCTATCGCGCACGACGAGCAGACAGCTCACATGCTGACCCTTGCTTGGGGCGTGACGCCAGCGCTTGTGCTTGAAAAGACAAAGCTAAATGTCCTACTTGCAAATGTCATCAAAAAGGCTTACGACGCTGGATACGTTGAGCATGACAAGACCTATCTCGTCACAGCTGGCCACCCAACAGGCGTAGAGGGCAGCACAAACCTCATACGTATTATCAGACGCGACCAGCTTGATTATTACTTAGACCTTGCGAAAAACGGCGAGCAAAAGTAGATCGGAGTAAATTTATGAAAATCATAAGGCTACTCTACCCAGACTACCTAAGTGGCGGTCTGCCGATCTATCACTTCGGCGCAAATTTGCTTCAGCATATCTTGCCACAAAATGCAAATCAACCCTTGATAAAGGTAGATATAGCTCCGCCTGATGGCAAAGAAAAAGAGGTCGTGGACGGAATTTATGCTAGAGCCGATGTTATAGCTGGCGTAAAAGATGCCACCGACAAGATCTGCCAAGAAAATCCCGATAAGATCTAACGATCGGCGGCACATGTTTTGTTTCACTTGCCCCATTTGACTATCTAAAAGGCGGGTATGAAAATGCCGGTGTCATTTGGATAGACCACATCCAGATGTCTCAATGTCAAAAGATGGCTATCCTATGGCCCATGCCATGGTGCTTGGAGCGCTTTTGGGAAATGGTGACGCTGAGCTTTTGTCTATTGTGAAAAATAAGAAATTTAGAGCAGATGAGGTGCTTTACGTAGGACTGCAGGGGCTACATGACTGCCAAAAAGCCTTTTTAGACGAGGTGGGCGTGGATTATGAGGTGCAAAGTGATAAATTTATCTCAAACGAAAAAATAGAAAATTTCATAGCTAAATTTGATCAAATTCTGGTTCATTTTGATATAGATGTGCTCGATGAAAAGTTTTTTCACTCGACATATTTTGCAGACCCAGATGCTGGCGGTGACGGCTCTGGAGGCGGAAAGATGAAATTTGATCAGCTAAGTGAAATTTTATCTCTCATCTCACAAAAAGCTGACGTGGTTGGTTTTAGCATCGCCGAATATATGCCCTTTGACGCGTATAAAATGCATCAAATGTTTAATAAAGTGAAAATTTTTACTGAGTGAATGGCAAATTTATATCTCAAGGCAAATTTTAAAAATTCATTCACCCCTAAGAATTGACTACTAAAATTTGGCTTCACTCATCGCTTAGCTCAAATTTTAGAGCCGAAATTACTCGTTCATGAAATTTTAAAATTTACTTGACACTTACCTGTTTTGATAAAGCAAATTATGCAAATTTTAAAATCTTACTCGCTTGCCTTAGCAACTTACTAAATTTAGGGCTCATAACTATTCGCCACTAAATTTAAAAGCGTGATATGCTCGCTCATGAAATTTTAAAATTTGTGTGAAATTTACTTGTAAAAATTAGGATATAAAATTTATTTTGAAAGATTTTGTGACGCCAAATTTAGCGTCACAAATTTAAATTTATTTTTTCTTTTTGCCTTTTGGCTCGTCGCCTTTAAACCAGCTTTTTATCTTGTCAAAGACGCTCTCATCGGTGCTTGACTTGCCTGAAACTATGCCAAAGCTAGCTTGAAGCTTATTTAAAAGCTCTTTTTGCTCGTCGCTTAGTTTGTCAGGTGTTTGGATAGAAATTTGAGCTACAAGTCTGCCTTTTTTGCGTGAATTTACACCCTTGATGCCCTCATTTTCAAAGATAAATTGCTGCTTATCTTTCGCGCCAACTGGTAGTTTTAGCTCTGTTTCACCGCGAAGAGTTGGGATTTTTATGCTCTCACCAAGAACAGCTTGGGTAAAAAATACTGGAATTTCTATATAAACGTCGTCATTGTGGCGGATGAAGTGCTTGTCCTCTTTTACATTTATGCTCACGTAAAGATCGCCTTGAACGCCGTTTGCACCGATATTACCTTTGCCAGCGACCCTCATCCTCATGCCACTATCAACGCCCTCTGGGATTGTGATTTTGACGCTTTGTTGCTGGATTTTATAGGCTTTTGCGTTGCAGTCAGGACATGGCTCGCTTATCACTTCGCCAGATCCGTGGCAGTATGGGCACTCTTGAACGATATTCATAAAGCCATTTACACGTGTGATCCTGCCGCTTCCGCCGCAGTGCTGGCAAGTTTTGTTTTTGCCATCTTTGCTGCCTGTGGCGTTGCATGTTGGGCAAGGCACTTTTTGATCAAATTTGATCTCTTTTTCGCAGCCAAAAACAGCTTCGTTAAACTCTAAATTTATAGGAATTTCAAGGTCGGCTGAGTACTTTTCGGTTCGTCTTTTTCTCTGCCTAGAGCCACCGCCAAAACCGCCTCCAAAAAACGAGTCAAAAATGTCTGAAAGGTCAAAATCAGCGCTAAAGCCACCGCCACTGCCAAATCTACCCTCAAGCCCTTCTTTGCCGTATCTGTCGTATATTGAGCGCTTTTGCTCATCGCTTAAGACCTGATAGGCTTCGTTTATCTGTTTAAATTTCTGCTCAGCCTCTTTGTCGCCAGCATTTCTGTCTGGGTGGTATTTTAAAGCGAGCTTTCTAAAGGCTTTTTTTATCTCGTCGCCACTTGCATTTCTTGAAATTTCAAGGATCTCGTAATAATCAAACTCCACATTTTTCCTTGTTTATTAAGCTTATTTTAAATGTGAGATTTTATCCAAAAAAGTTTAAATTTAAAAAAAAATTTACATTTTTGCCGTATAATCTCTACTATTTTTCAATGAAAAGGATGATTTATGATTAACGTTTTAATGATAGAAGACGATCCAGAATTTGCACAAATTTTATCTGAATATCTTGATAGTTTTAATATAAAAGTGACTAACTTTGAAGACCCATATCTAGGGCTAAGTGCCGGCATAAAAAACTATGACCTGCTCATACTTGACCTTACATTACCTGGCATTGACGGTCTTGAAGTTTGTAAAGAAATTCGCCAAAAATACGACATCCCTATCATCATAAGCTCAGCTCGCAGTGACATCAGCGACAAGGTCGTTGGACTTCAGCTTGGAGCGGATGATTATTTGCCAAAACCATACGATCCAAAAGAGATGTATGCTCGTATCACAAGTCTTATAAGAAGATATAAAAAGACAAACGAAGTTCAAGAAGAGGTCCTTGATAGCGCATTTAGGATAGACGACAAGCGCCATGAAATTTACTTTAATAATGAAGCCCTTGCTCTAACACCAGCTGAGTATGAAATTTTAACCTATCTCATCAAACAGCACAGCTTTTCAGTATCTCGCGAGCAGCTAGTTTATAACTGCAAGAGCCTAAAAGATAAGGACTCAAAGAGCCTAGATGTCATCATCGGACGTCTTAGAACAAAGATCGGTGACAGCTCAAAAGCGCCAAAACATATTTTTTCAGTTAGAGGCATAGGATATAAGCTTATCGGATGAAATACTCCATAACCACCAAGATAACTATCATCTTTGCCATCGCTTTCTCGCTGATGTGCTTGCTCTTTGTGACATTTGCAAATATTCAGCAAGAAAGTGCGCTTGAGAAGCTAAAAGATAAGCAAATAAGCGCTATGAACTATCTTGTGGCGCTTTACGAGCGTGGTAATCCTCCAAGAGATTTGGAGCACTACTTTAAAAATTTCAACCTAGAATACGTCGGCAACAAAAATTTAGCCACCTCAGTTACTACAAGCGGAAACGCCATTTTTACACAGCACACGCCTCTTGGCATGATGCAGTCGGTTAATTACAAAGGTGATTTGTATCTGCTCATCAAAAATCCATCTTTCATGCTGCTACTTGAGAGTAACGACGCAAGACACGTAAATGACCCGCTTTGGGTGGCATTTTTGATCATCTCGGCTCTGCTCATCTCGCTTTATGTCTCGGTGCTTAGAAGCCTTTTGCCACTTAGAAGACTTAGCAAAGATATCAGGAAATTTGCCAGCGGAAATATGGAGATGGCGATGACTGCTAGGCTAAATGAAAACGAGCAAGACGAGATCGGGCAGGTCGCAGTTGAATTTGATAACGCCGTTTGCAAGATCAGAGAGCTAATTCGCTCAAGGCAGCTATTTTTACGTGCGATCATGCATGAGCTAAAGACGCCTATTGGCAAGGGCAGGATCGTCTCTGAGATGGTGGCAAACGACACTCAAAAGATGAGGCTCATAAACGTTTTTGAGCGCCTTGAGATGCTGATAAATGAATTTAGCAAGGTCGAGCAGCTCCTTTCAAAAAGCTACGCGCTAAACTATCAAGAGTGCCATTTTTCACTCATTCTAGAGCAGGTGCAAGACATGCTCATGCTTGATAAATTTGAAGAGCGTGTGAGCTGTGACATCAGAGATGACGTCATACTAAGAGTGGATTTTCAGCTTTTTAGTTTGGCGATTAAAAATTTGATAGACAATGCCCTAAAATACGCAGAGGACAAGAAAGCCATTTTGATTTGTGATAGCGAATTTATAGCGGTTAAAAATTTAGGTAAAAAGTTAAATCACCCGATTGATTACTACAAACAAGCCTTTGTTAGAGGCGATAAAGTGAGTGCGGGAAGCGGCATGGGGCTTGGACTTTACATCATCGAGCAAATTTGCCAGATGCAAAAATTTGAACTAGTTTATGACTATGAAGATGGCTATCACGTCTTTAAAATTTTACTTCGTGCAAAGGCAAAACGCGCATGAAAAGGGGCTTAGAGAAATTTAATGAGCTAACTGAGTCATTTGCTAAGCTACCAGGTGTCGGTAAAAAATCAGCCGCGAGATTTGCCTACTTTGTCTGTATGCAAGATAGCTTTGTAGGGCTAAGGCTCGCGCAAAATATCGAAGACGCGGTGAGGTTTATCAAGCGCTGTGAGCGTTGCGGTGGGCTAAGCGAAAATGAAATTTGCGATATTTGCAGCGACGAGAGCAGGGATAGCGAGGTCATCTTGCTGGTTGAGAGCCCAAAAGATATCTTGGTTTTTGAGCAAAATGGCATCTACAACGGCCTTTACTTCGTGCTTGACGAGATCGACGAGGACGCCATAGATAGGCTGCGAAGCGCTATTAAGCAAAATGGCTCAAAAGAGGTCGTCTTTGCCTTTACGCCGGGGCTAAATTCAGACGCGCTCATGCTTTACGTCGAGGATAAGCTTGGCATGAGTGAAATTTCATTTAGTAAGATCGCTCAGGGCGTGCCAACTGGTGTAAATTTAGAAAACGTCGATATGCTCTCACTCCTAAAAGCCTACGAGAGCCGCACAAAAGCCTAATTAAAATTTCTTTTAGTTATAATCTCACCTAAATTTATAATATTTAGTCCGCGCAGCCGCCGCTAAATTTAAAGGATAGAGATTGATTTTACTTATAGATAACTACGATAGTTTTGTCTTCAACGTCGAGCAGTACGTAAAAGAGCTCACAAACGAAGAGGTTAGATGCGTTAGAAACGACAAGATAATGCTTGAAGAGATCAAAAAACTAAACCCAAGTAAGATCATCCTAAGCCCAGGGCCAAAGCACCCAAAAGATAGCGGAGTTTGCTTAGAAATTTTGCAGGCCAACCTTGGCGTGCCGGTGCTTGGCATTTGTCTTGGACACCAAGCCATAGGGCTTAGTTTTGGCGCAAAGATAAAAAGACTAGACGACCCGCTTCACGGCAAGACCTCGTTTATAGACGTGAAAAACAAAGAGCCGCTCTTTGCAGGGCTGCCTGAGCGCTTTGAGGTTATGCGCTACCACTCGCTCTATGTCGATGAGCTCCCAGCTTGCTTAAGCGCCGATGCGGTCAGTGATGATGGCGTAGTTATGGCACTTAGCGTAAAAGATAAGCCGATCTTTGGCATCCAGTTTCACCCTGAGAGCTACTTCACGCAATACGGCAAAAAGATCGTTGAAAATTTTGTAAATTACAAAGCAAAAGAAGAGGTAAAAGAGCCTAAAATTCGCTCACTCAAGCCATATCTTATCAAGCTTCAAGAAAACATCCCGCTTGATGATAGCGACTTTGAACAAATTTGCGAGATAATAGCCAGCAAAGAGTACGAGATCGTGCAGCTTTCGGCCCTTTTGGTGCTAATTAGTGAAAAGAGCCTCTATCCAAAAAGTCTCGCTGCGCTTGCAAAAAATATCCTAAAATACTCGCAAACTTACCGTGACGATACACCTATGATCGATCTTTGCGGCACTGGCGGCGACGGCTTTAAGACGATAAATATCTCAACTACTGTGGCATTTATCCTTGCAAGCCTTGGCATAAAGGTCGCAAAACACGGCAACAAGGCAGTTTCAAGCAAGTCAGGCAGCTCTGATGTGCTTGAAATTTTAGGCGTAAAAAGTGAAAAATCACTAGCAAAACAGCGTGAAAATTTAGCTAGTAAAAATTTAGCCTTCTTTCACGCGCCATTTTTCCACCCGCTAGTTGGCGAGGTGAGAGAAGTGCGCCAAAGACTTGGTATAAGAACCGTATTTAACGTGCTTGGACCGCTTTTAAATCCAAATTTAAACCTTACAAACCAGCTAGTTGGCGTCTATCATAAGCCTGTTTTAAAACTCTATGCCCAGACGCTTAAGATCCTTGGCAGAAAACACGCTTTGGTGGTCCGCGGCGATGACGGATTAGACGAGATAACGCTTTGTAGCGAAACAAGTGTCGTCGAGCTAAAAAATGGCGAAATTTTTGAATACAGCATCACGCCAGAGCAGTTTGGCTTTAAAAGAGCGCTTCACAGCGACATCGAGGGTGGCACACCTGAAGAAAACGCTAAAACCTTGATACGCACGCTAAAAGGCGAGGAGCAGGGGGCGAAATTTGACATCGTGGTCTTTAACGCGATGTTTGCACTCTACGCAGCCGATGGCGCAAAGAGCCCAGACGAGGCCAAAAAAATGGTTTTAGAGGCTATAAATTCTGGTAAGGCGTATAAATTTTATGAAGAGTTTATAAAGGCGCAAGCGTAATGGCGCTAGTTAAAATTTGTGGCATCAAAACGCTAGATGAGGCAAATGCGGTTTGTGCTTTGGATGTTGATTTTATAGGGCTGATATTTGCCAAAAGTAAAAGAAGAGTTGAGCTAAATTTAGCTAGGCAGATAGCGAAATTTGCCCACAGCAAGGGTAAAAAAGTTGTCGGTGTTTTTGCGGAGCAAAGTGATTGTGAGATAATGGAAATTTGCCAGTTTGCTGGTCTTGACGTGGCTCAGGTGCATGGAGTGGTGAGTGAAAATTTAGAGGCAAATTTAAAAGATATGGGGCTTGAAATTTGGCAGGTTTTTAGCGTGAAAGATAGCTTGCCAGAGGTTGATTTTAAGCATTTTGACATGGCGCTTTTTGACTGCAAGGGCGAAAATGCTGGTGGAAACGGCACTAGCTTTGAGTGGGAAATTTTAAAAGAGGTTAAGTTTAAATTTGGCATGGCTGGGGGCATAGGTGAGCACAACATAAAAGAGGCGCTGAAATTTAAGCCATGTCTAGTCGATATCAACTCAAAAGTCGAGGACGAAAATGGCATGAAAGACGCACAAAAGATAGAGAGAATTTTAAAGATCGTAGGTGAGGTAGAAGATGAATAGTAAGGCGTATTTTGGAAAATTTGGCGGGCAGTTCGTGCCTGAGACGGTGATGTTTGCCCTTGATGAGCTAGAAAATGCTTATGAGAGCATTGCAAAGACAAAAGAGTTTAAAGACGAGCTTGATGATCTTTTGAAAAACTACGTTGGCAGGCCTAGTCCGCTCTTTTTTGCAAAGCGCCTAAGCGAGCACTACGGACATGAAATTTACCTCAAACGTGAGGATCTAAACCACACGGGCGCGCACAAGATAAATAACGCTCTAGCTCAAGCGTTGCTTGCTAAAAAGATGGGTAAAAAGAAAATTTTAGCTGAGACTGGAGCCGGTCAGCACGGCGTGGCAACAGCGACTGCGGCGGCACTTTTGGGCTTAGAGTGTGATGTGTATATGGGAGCTACAGACGTTGCTAGGCAGCAGTTAAATGCCTTTCGTATGCAGCTTCTTGGCGCAAAGGTGGTTAGCGTAGAAGATGGCTTAAAAACGCTAAAAGAGGCGACTACAGCGGCCATACAAGCGTGGGTAAATGAGATAGAGAGCGCATTTTACGTCATTGGCTCAGCCGTTGGCCCACATCCATATCCAAAGATCGTGCGCGACTTTCAAAGCGTGATCGGCACAGAGGCAAAAGCTCAGCTTGAAAAATATGGCAAAAAGGCCGACTACGTCATCGCCTGCGTTGGCGGCGGCAGTAATGCTATTGGCATTTTTAGTGCGTTTTTGGACGATAAGAGCGTAAATTTAGTAGGTATAGAAGCTGGCGGACTTGGCATAGATACCCCTTATCACGCAGCTACGCTTAGCAAAGGCAAAACCGGCATCATCCACGGCATGAAAACGACAGTCTTGCAAGATGAATACGGCATGATCTCGCCAGTGCATAGCATCTCAGCAGGCCTTGACTACCCAGGCATCGGTCCAGAGCACGCCCACCTAAACGACATCAAAAGGGTAAGATATGAAGCTGTAACCGACGATGAGTGCATAAATGCCTTGTATTTTCTAAGCAAGATGGAGGGCATCATCCCAGCCATCGAGAGCGCGCATGCGGTGGCGTATCTGGAGAAGCTTTGCCCAAAACTTGATAAAAAAAGCGTCATCGTCGTAAATATCTCAGGCAGGGGCGATAAGGACATAAACACAGTCATCGGCTATGAAAAAGGAAAAATTTATGGATAAGGTTAGAAGCGCATTTAACGGCAAAAAGGCAAACATCGGCTACATTGTGGCTGGTTATCCAAGCTTAGAAAAAACGAAGGAATTTTTAGAAAATTTAGATGAGAGCACGCTTGATCTAGTCGAGATCGGCATCCCATACTCTGACCCACTGGCTGATGGCAAGCTCATCGCACAAGCTAGCTTTGAGACGGTGCAAAATGGCGTAAACACTGACGTTGTCTTTGATATGCTTGAGGGCTGCAAAGCAAAAGTGACAAAGCCACTTGTTTTTCTAGTTTATTACAACATCATCTTTGCTTACGGTGTTGATAAATTTCTCAAAAGATCACGTGAGGCAGGAGTTAGCGGCTTTATCGTGCCTGATCTGCCTTGTGAGGAGTGCGAGGAGTTTGCTCTAAAGTGCAAGGAGCTAAATTTATGCCTTGTGCCACTTGTAAGTGTCACCTCTGGGGGCAGGGCGGATGAGATATTAAAATTTGGCTCAGGATTTATCTATGTGCTAGGTGCTATCGGCGTTAGCGGCTCAAAAAGAGCCGATGAAGATAGGATAAAAAATTTAGTCCTAGAGCTTAAGAAAAAGAGCGATCTGCCAGTGGCTGTGGGCTTTGGCATCAAAAACAAAGATGATGTTAGCGAAGTGAAAAAATATGCTGACGCTGCGATCATAGGCACGCAAATAGTCAAGCTTTGCGCTAAATTTAGCGCAAAAGAGCTGGTTAAAGAGGTCGATAAACTCTTTTAAAATGCTTAATAAATTTATAGCTAATTTAGTAAAGCCAAAGTATAATTAACGCGCATTTCAAGTCTTAAGGAAGAGATATGAGAAAAGTTATAGATGAAGCCACGAGCTATCTTTGCAAAGATACTTTGGGGCTGGATTTAGAGTTTGGCAAGAGCCTTGGTAAAGGATTTTACGGGGCTAGCATACCAGTTTATAAGGGCAAAAGCGAGTATCAGTTTTATCTATTTTTTAAAAAAGATACTTTGAAAATTTTCATGAATGCCTTTTTTGGTCACGAAGATGTCGATGGTGGCGATCTGGACGATCTTTGCAAAGAGATAGCTAATCAAATCATCGGCAAGGCTAAAAATCTGCTAAATGAAAAAGAGCCAAATGCTTATAAACTCGGAACACCTGAGTTTTTGGGCGAGGTTGAGAATTTTGGCATAAAGCTAAAAGAGAAATTTATATATAAGATAAAAAATAGAACATTTCAAATAGGCTATAAGATACAATGAACGACGAAGGTGCGATAGAGACACTAGAACAGCTAGGGCTTTTTAAGAGCTATGACGAGCTTATGGATATAAGCGTTGATTTTATAGCTGAGCTAGGAACTACCACAGTTAGCATAAATGAGCTTTTGAAATTTGAAGCTGGCTCGGTCATAGACCTCGAAAAACCAGCTGGCGAGAGCGTGGAGCTATATATAAATAATAGAATTTTTGGAAAAGGCGAAGTAATGGTTTATGAGAAAAATTTAGCCATCAGGATAAATGAAATTTTGGACTCAAAGTCAGTTATTCAGTACTTCAAAAAAGAACTTTTATGAAATTTATACTATTTTTTCTGCTTTTCGCGACACAAATTTTAGCTTCTAACTTGCTAACATACAACATCTATGAGCGCACCGACAGGGTCGATATCATGCTTAGCTTTGATGCGCCTTACGAGGGCAACATCTTTCAAAAGCGAGAAAAAGATACGACCTCTTTGATACTAAATTCTCTAAGCTACGATCAAAGCGCGAGCAAGGACATAAACTCAAAGATCATTCAAGAGCTTGAGATAGAGCCAAAGCAAAACTCTTTAGTTTTAAATTTACGCTCAAATGATGCGATCATCGTAAATGCTTCAAAGACAACTGATAGCTTCGGACTTCGCATCCGCGTAACACTAAAAAATACAAAAACGCAAGTGCAAAATATGCCTCAAGCTAGCGCAAAGATAGAGACTGCTAGCACGCCAAAGGTAGAAAATGAACCTATGGTTAATATTGATTCGAGATATTTCATCGTCCTAAGTGTGCTCATCGCGCTTCTTATATTTTTATATGTTTTTAAAAGATATATCACTTCAAAAAGTAGTGACTTTAGTGGATTTAAAACGCCACAAAATCAACCACAAAACGACACAAAGTCGATGAACTGGCTGCTTAAAAATCAAAATAGCGGCGTCAATATCATCTACGAAAAATATCTTGACCGCACAAACAAGCTAATGCTTCTAAGCTACGAAAATAGACGCTATCTAGTGATAGTTGGCAGCTCAAACGTCATGCTTGATAGCTTTGGCGAGGATAAGATCCAAAATGAGCAGGACTTTGCAGTATTTTTTGAAGAAAATAAGAAAAAACTTGGCTCATTTTTGCAAGAGCGTCAAAATAGTCTAAATAACTACAAAGATAAAATGAGCGGGGAATTTTAGTCCCGCTTCGCTACTAAATTTAAAAATTTAGAAGAGCATTTTCACAAATTTTAAAATTTGCAATAAATTCTCTCATATAAGATGTATGCATTGCGTTAGCACTGAAGCATGCCCCTCTAACATGCGAGGGGATTGTGGGATCTAAAGGGAGATAAGGGGACAGCTTCGTGTCTGCCACGTAGTTGCGAGCCTACAAATTTTAAAATTCCACTCACTCGCAAGAATTGACTACTGATTTTAGGCCTCGCAAAGCTTACCACTAAAATCAGAGCCGAAATTACTCGCTCATGAAATTTTAAAATTTGCCCAAGCTTTTAAGTCGCATGCAGTGCTTTAGCACCATTGCATGCACATCTAACGTTGTCTGGGTTAGGGGATTGTTAAGGGGGAAGAAAGCTTCTTTGCTTCGTAAGCTCGCAACTGCAAGCAGACCGTAATTCAAGCCTCTTCCCCCTTAACAAAGAAGCAAAATTTAAATTTCTAAAAATCTATTTTGCAAATTTGAAAATCCCACTCACTCGCAAGAGTTGGCTACTAAAATTTGGCTTCGCCTACAGCTTAGCTCAAATTTTAGAGCCGAAATTACTCGTTCATGAAATTTTAAAATTTGTTTGACACTTACCTGTTTTAATAAAGCAAATTTACAAATTTGAAAACTTTACTCACTATCCTTGGTAGCTTACTAAATTTAGAAGCGTGATATGCTTGCCTATAAATTTTTAAAATTTGGCGCAGGTTGTTAATCGTATATAATATACGCTAATACATGAACTGCTAACGTAGTGAATAGATTTTGCTGTCTCGTTATCTTAAGTAAATAGTCGCTCAGTCTCATTTTTAGAAAAAACTAAATTTAAAATTTGCCCAAATACACTAGCGTTTTTTAAAAATATCAGCTACTTTTTGTCCTACACAAACGAAATGGCAAAAATTTCAGGTTTTGCGATCTTTTTTATCTCTTCTTTTGCCATGGCAAATTCTTTTGCACCCTCTATTTTTAGTGTGTGGCCGCTAAACTCAAAGCTTAAATTTAGCTTCTCACAGGTTATATCAAGTGCCTTGGCTAGCGCAAGGATGAAGCTTAGCCACCTTACGCACTCAGCCTTTGGTAATAAATTTTTATACCTTTCAAACTCATAAATATTTTTCTTGCCATTTGTGCCGATGACTGCGGCTATTAGTACCTTTTGCTCATGCGAGAAGCCGTAGTTTAGGGCATTTAGTATGATATAGGCCGAGTTTTTGTGATCGCCGTAAAAGCCTATCTCTTGACCGACGTTGTGGAGCTTTGCAGCAATTAGCAGTGTCTCAAGATAGCTCTCGTTTAGCCCATGAAGCTTTTTAAGCGCCACAAAAATATCCTTTGCATATCTTGCCACGGCTTTGTTGCAAGAGAGGATGAAGCGGTCTTGTAGGCTTTTGACGCTTGGGTTAAAATTTTCTGGAAATTTAAGACTTGGACGCAAAAAGTCTTTTAAAAAGACGCCCTCTCTTACGCCAACGCCACTTGTGATGACATTTTTGGCATTTAGTGCCTTGGCAAGAGCTAAAAATATATGTGCGCCCTCTCTGATGGTATCATATCTATCTTTTTTTATAGGGAATTTATTTAGCTCAAGCACGCTAACGTTTGCGATGCTCTCTATGTAGGCTTGCTCGTCGCTAAACTTGTAGCAAAAGCCATGCAGTGATGAGAGCGGATATAAATTTTTGCTCATTATAGCCGATGAGATCGCTCTTAAAGAGCCGCCGATCGCTATTAAATTTGGACACTTAAATCGCTCATCTATCTGCGCCGTGATCTGCGACAGAAATTTAGGTAGTTTGTTTAAATTTTTCTTATCAAAAAATAGCTCTTTTAGTCTCACTGTGCCTATATCAAGCGAGAGGACATCGACTATCTTGCCGTTACTTATCCTAGCAAGCTCGGTCGAGCCTCCGCCGATATCGATAGTGACGCACTCGGCTAGATTGTGAAGCAAATTTTTAGCCGCTATCGCTCCAAAAGTAGCCTCTTCTTTGCCGTCAATGACTTTTAAATTTATGCCAAGTTTTTTTCTTAAAAGCGAGATCAAAACGCCTGAGTTTGGAGCATCTCTAAGCGCTGAAGTGCCTACACATAGGACTTTGGAGCATTTGTAGCTTTTTATGATGCTATCAAATTCGCCAAAAGCTTTGATCGCTTTTTGCATTGAAGCTTCTGAAATTTCGTTGTTTGAGCCGTATCCACCTTCGCCTAAGCGCACTTTGGTTTTGTATTCAGCTAGTATAAAAAATGCTAAGCGTGACGTGCGCTCAAATATCGCCATACGCATAGAATTTGAGCCAAGATCGATCACTGCGGTTCTCTTTGCCATTTTTTATCCTTTTAAATTTAAAACGAGGCTTGCAACTGCTCCGTTTGTGTTTTCTCTATTTTTGATAGATATCTCAGCGCCAAGTGCCTGTGCTGCGCCTTTTGCGAGAAATAGTCCAAGTCCAGCACCACTTTTGTTGCCGTATCTTTTAAATGGAGCAAACAAGTCCTTGCTCTCGTCTATGCCCACACCCTCGTCGGTTACTTCAATGATAAATTTGCTCTTTTCAAGCTTTGAGCTAATCGTAATCGTGCTATTTTTTGGAGAAAATTTGATAGCATTTTGGACAAAATTTTGCACGATGTGAGTTAGCAGGCTGGTTTGGATATTTAGGTTAAAAATTTCAGGTTTTAGATCGAGTGCGAGATTTTTTTCTTCACCTTTTGCGAGCACCTCGTAGTTTTTGCCTAGTTTTTTCAAAAATGCGATCACGTCGGTATTTACTGGCTCTTCAAACTGCGCGCCCTCTTGACGGCCTATCTCAAGGACTGAGCCTATCATAGCGTTCATGCCGTTGATCGCTTCGTTGTTTGATTTTAGCGCTTCTATGTATTTTTCGCTCTCGCGTGGTTTTAAAAGTGTCACTTCGTTTTTGGTTTTCATGACGGCAAGTGGCGTCTTTAGCTCGTGTGCAACGCCTACAAAGAGCTCTTTTTGGTATAAGACAAAAGTTTGTATGCGAGAAATTAGTCTATTTATGCTATTACCAAGTGGCAAAAACTCGTCTGGCAAGCTTTTGATGTCGATCTCTTTTAGAAATTTCTCATCTAAATTTGTAAGCTTGTGACTTAAAATTTTTATAGGTATTAAAAGCATTCTTGATAAAAATAGTGCATAAAATAGCACCAAAAGTATCGCTGTGACGTTTACGATTATAATATCTATAAAAATTTCTTCGACTATCTGGCTTTGAAGCGTCGTCTCTTTTTCTAGGACTAAGTAGCTGCTGTCATCTAGCCTTGTTGTTAGAGTGGTTATACTCTTATCTTTTATCTTTTGCATCACAAGGTAGGGCTTTTCACCTTTAAGCTCGCCTGTTTTTACGGTGGCTAGAGTTTTGTTTGGGATTTCTATAGTAAAAGTTTTTAGATTGTTAGGATTGAAATTTTGTGGATTGTTTTTGTAAGCTGTGGCTTGCTGGTTTAGCTCACTAACTACGCTTTGAAAAACGGTAACTCTTATGTAGTGATAGAGCATCACCGAAACAACGGCAATTAGCATCATCGCACCAGATGCTAATTGCAGTATAAATCTATTTCTTAAGCTTTTTTGGGAAAGCAAAATCTATATCCGCGTCTTCTAACAGTTTCTATTGTTGAAATATTTAGTGGTTTGTCCATTTTTTGGCGGATTTGGTTGATAGCAACCTCGATAACGTTTGGAGTTACGAGCTCTGGCTCTTCCCAGATAGCGTCAAGTAGTTGCTCTTTAGATACGATTTGGTCTGAGTGTCTTGCAAGGTGAGTAAGCACCTCAAATGGCTTACCTTTTAGCTCGATGTCGCGGCCAAGATATGTGATCTTCTCTTCGTCAGGATTGATGATAAGCTCGTCTATCTTGATGATATTTGTGCCGCCAAAGCGTAGTCTAGCCTCTAGTCTAGCTACTAAAATGTCAAAATCAAATGGTTTTTTGATGTAGTCATCTGCGCCAGCTCTAAGTGCTTTTATCTCGCTCTCTTTGTCGTCTTTTGCAGAAAGAACTACAACTGAAGTGCGTGGAGATTTATGTTTTATGATGTTTATAAGATCAACGCCGTCACCATCTTGAAGCATCCAGTCAGTTAAAACTAAGTCGTAGTTTCTGATGCCGATGTAGTACTCAGCGTCTTTGAAATTTTCAGAGCTATCTGTCTGATAGCCAAACTCTTGCAACCCCTCAGCAATCGTCTTATTTAGCGTTACTTCGTCTTCTACTATTAAAATACGCATTTCTTTTCCTTAAACTAAAATTTATGGTCGATTGTATCATAAATTAAGAAATATTTCAAGATACTTTAATAAATTTTTAAAAAACAGTGCTGATTTTTGCACCGACAATTGCATTTGGTAAAATCTCGGTTTTTAAAATCTCCATATCTAAGCTAGTAAGCGAGCTAAACCTCTCTTTTAGCGCTTTGCAGGTTGCTTCCAGTGACTCTTCTACGCTTTGAAATTTCATCTCATTGTAAAATTCTTTTATAAAATCAGCCACCAAGACATAATCAATCAAGCTAGTCGAGCGAAATTCTAAGCTTACTTTTACCTCTTGCTTTGCAACTCGCTCAAAGTCAAACATCCCGATAACGGTTTGAAATTTATAATCCTTAATAATCGTTATTATTTCACTTTTCATACGACTTTTTGCTCCTTGCCTGAAAGCAGGCGAACGATATTTGGTATGTGTTTATAAACTACCAAAAATGCGATGATAAGTATCGGTGCGTGAGTGTAAATTTCATCAAGCTCTGGGTGGATAATAAAGCTTGATGCGATGAGAGCTATCAGCGCGCATAACGAGGCTAGAGAGCTTATCTTTAAAAATTTACCAACCAAAAACCAAACGACAAGAGCGATTATTATCTCAACTGGCAAGAAAAATGAGAGCACGCCAGCTCCAGTTGCCACGCCTTTGCCACCTTGAAAGCCTAAAAATATAGAAAAACAATGCCCCGCAACGCTTAAAACTGCCATCGTCCAAAGCACGCTTTGGCTAGCTCCAAGCAAAGAGGCTATGATGAGTGGCAAAACGCCCTTTAACACGTCACAAACTACGGTTAAAATGGCTAGCTTTTTTGCGAGTTTTGGGTTTGTTTGCTTTAAAACCCTTAAAACATTTGTCGCGCCTATGCTTTTGCTGCCCTCTTTTTTTATATCAACATGTCCAAAAATTTTTGCTAGTATGAGCCCTGACGGGATGCTGCCAAGCAGGTAGCTAACGGCATAAAGTATTAAATTTTGCATATTTTACCTTTTAAATTTAAAGAGAAATGATATTAAAAAAATTCTAATTTTTTTATAAATCATCTCCACAAAAGCACGATTTTTTCGTCGTAGATGTCGCTTTTCTTTGGCGAAATTTGCGTTTCGTTTATCGTGATATTTTTAACATCATTTGCCTCTTTTAGCGCATCGCACTCTTTTGCAAATTTCTCTTCGAGCTCGCTTATGGCTAAGCTTATATCATTTACGCTTTGCTCGCTAAGCTTGACGTCGCTTCGCTCTTTTAAGACCTTGTTTGCGCTTCTTGCACTTGATGCGATCTTGCCCGCGTTTTGGCGAGATAAGAGCTTGTTGCCAAATATCGCTCCAAATATGCTTGCGCCTATATTTATAGCTGCATCAAGGCCGCTTGTGGTCATCTCTTTTTGCTCTTTATCAAGCTTTGCAAGGGCTTTGTTTAGCTTATCTTGCAAGCTCTTTTGCTCTTTTTCAAATTTAGCCGTGAGTTTTGCGGTTTGCTCCTCTAAAATTTCATTGCACTTATCTTGAAGTCTTATGAAAAACTCCTCTTTTGACTCGTTTTCTTTTGAGTAAATTCCTATCGCTTCAAAGGTGTTAAATTTAAAATTTCTATACAAAAACTCTTTAAAATCTTTCTCTAAAGCGTCAAAATTTTTAGCGCTCGTTATGAAATTTGGCACAGTAGCAAAGCTTGCACCGCTTGGCTCATTTTCGCTCGCATCAACGTGCATGCCTTCGCTAGCCTCGCTCCAGTTTGGCTCTTTGTCGTTTTCACTAAGCTCGTAAAGATAGCTCACCTCACAAACGCTGTCTATGCCCTTTTTAGCGTCGTAAATTCTCACCTTTGCACTTGCAAGTAAATTTGGTGTGAGGCTTTTTGAGTTAGCATAAAGCTGCGTGATCGCACTTGAGATGATAGGTTTTGCACTAAATTTCATCTCGCTTTTATCTACATTTTGGCTGTTTAAATTCTCTTTTTTATCTTTCATCAAATTTGAAATTTGCTCACGGCTTAGCGGACCTTTTAGATAGCTAAGTGCCCAGCGTGTGGAGATAACGTTTAAGCCGTCTTCGTTTATATTTTTGAGTAAGAAATTTCTTTTGGCTAAATTTGATATGAGATTTTCAAGTGAGGCTTTGTCTAAGCTTGAGCCTGCGATGCCGCTTAGTCCGTCGATCACGCGGGCTTTATCCTGCGCTGTTTGGAGACGGCCGATGAACCAAGTGCCGATGTTGCTAAGGCCTTTGTAGTCAAGATCGACTGGGTTTTGCGTGCTTAAAACACAGCCTAAACCAAATGCACGGGCTTGTTTTAAGAGTGTGAGCATAGGCGTTTTTGACGGAGGGTTTGCGTTTGGCGGAAAGAAGCCAAAAATTTCATCCATATATAGGATCGCTCTAAGTGAGCTAGTGCCCTCTGTGCCGCGCATCCATGCGATGATCTCGTTTAGTAAAAGGGTGACAAAAAACATCCTTTCAGCATCATTTAGATGTGAGATGGTAAAGATATTACACTTTGCTTTGCCGTTTTCATCAAAAAGCATCTTTGAAATTTCAAGTCTAACGCCCTGCGTCCAGCCCTTAAAGCTTGGGCTTGCGATGAGCGCGTTTATCTTCATGGCAAGCTTTAGGCGCTCACTACTTGGATAGAAGGTATCCACGTCAAAAACGCCTATCTTTTTAAACGGTGGATTTGCTATGAAATTTATAAGCTCTTCGATGCTGACGTCTTTTTGCTCTTTAAATTTGCTCTCAAATATAGTGGATATTAGCAGCTGCTCTTTTGAGCTCATATCCTCAGAGCTCATGCCAATAAGCAATAGCACCGACGCTGCGAGCGAATTTATATAATTGCTAAAAATTTCCTCGTCACTAATATTTGGGTAGGCAAAGTCGCTAAGTAGCGCCACACCTATGCCAGCTGAGCTTTTTGGTGTGTAGATATTAAAGCTAGCGCTATCTTTTAAAATTTTTACGCGCTCAAGGTCTTGAAAGCTCGACTCTATGCCGTTTCTCCAAAGCTCGGCCTGAGCGGCGGCAAATTCCTCTACGCTTTGTCCTTTGTTTGCAGCCTCTGCTTCATCGACGTATGGTAAAAAATCCTCCGCTCTCATCTGCGGAAAGGTGAGGGCTAAATTTGTGATATCGCCCTTTGGATCGATGATGATAGAGGGGATGTTGTCTATGCAGGCCTCTTCTAAAAGCGTGATGCCAAGACCTGTTTTGCCGCTTCCAGTCATACCGATAATGGCTGCGTGGGTGGTCAGGTCTTTGTTTTTGTAAAAAAATGGCTCTTTATCTTTTAGTCCGATGTAAAAAAGTTTTAAATTTTCTTGTATGGTTTTCACTAATTGCCTTATTCGTATAAATTTATGCGTGAGCGAAGCTCGTCAAGTGTCTCTTTGACGCGCTTTTGCGTGAAGTCCTTTATCGTTTTGTCATCATCAACTAGCTGCATGCAGTATCTGATGTAGCCCTTGTATGCTAGCTCGGTGACTAGCCTTAGCTTTAAAGAGACGTTTTTTACTTCATCTGGTGAGAGCATGATGTCAAAATTTGCCTCTAGCTCTTCGCCGTCTTTAAAATTTGTAGCTTGTGAGCTTAATATACTCATGCCGCCCTCTGAGATGTCATAAAGGCTACCAACAAGCTCGCCTTGCTCTCCTTTTAGAGAAATTTTGGTAAAGCGGTTTGGCAAGACGCGCTGGAATTTTCTCTTGTTTGCATGCATGGTCGCTGTGCGTGAGAAATTTGAAAGAGTGACGCTTTTATCGGCGATATTGTAGTCGATGATGTCGGCGCGAAGTTGCTTTGAGAAGAAGCTATTTGGCAGGATAAAGCCCTTGCCATCTTGTTTCATGGCTAAAATTTGCATCATATCTACGCGAAAAACGACGCTATCTTCTTTAACCTCTAAAATTTCAGCTTCGTATTTTATATTTAGTCCATCGTATAAATTTAAAAACTCAGGGCGGACCTTGGCATTTTTCATGCGTGTAAATGTGTTGATCGGATCTTCATAAAAAAATGAGCCAGTATCGATCATCGTTTTTACCGTGGCTTCTTGGTGATCCTGTGTGTTATATAAAATTTCTTTCATCCTTGAGACGGCATTTACAAAATAGCCCACATATACTGCATCGTCGCAGGCGTGACTAAAATTTAGTGTCAAATTTAAGAGCAAAAAATTTACTAGCTCATCTTTTGCATTTAGTTTTGGTATTAGGCTGTTTAAGTCGTCGCGAATTTGTGTGGCATTTGGCTTTTGGATGAGTAGCGCATCAAAGATACTCTCAAGGCAAATTTTCATCTGCTCGTGTGGCACTACAAGGGTTAGTTGTCTGCAAAATTTGATGCCCTCATCTATAAATTTAGCTCTTAAACCAAGTATGCAATCCTCGCAATTTTCGACAAGTTCTTGCCTGCCCTTAAACTCCATGGGGTCTCCAAAAAAGGTTGTTTATTAAAACATCGCTATCATATATAAAGTTATATTAAAAAAATATTTAAATTTGTGTAGAGAGGAAATTTCTAGGCAAAGCTGCCTAGAAATTTGAATAATTATAGTTTGCTTTCGTTGTGTGAAAGGTAGTCAGCAACGCCTTCTGTGCTTGGTTTCATACCAGCGTCACCTTTGTGCCAGCCAGCTGGGCAAACTTCGCCGTGCTCATTTGTAAATAGCATAGTGTCTACCATTCTAATCATCTCGTCGATGTTTCTGCCAAGTGGTAGGTCGTTTATAACTGCGTGGCGAACTGTGCCATCTTTGTCAAGTAGGAATGATCCGCGAAGTGCTACGCCAGCGTCTTCTAGAAGTACGTCAAAGCCACGAGCGATTGATTTTGTCATGTCAGCTACGATCGGGAAGCGAACTTTGCCGATACCGCCTTTGTTTACTGGAGTCTCTTTCCATGCGAAGTGTGAGAACTGGTTGTCGCAAGAAACTGCGATAACTTCGATACCGCGTGACTTGAACTCGTCATATCTTTTGTCAAACGCGATGATCTCGCTTGGGCAAACGAATGTAAAGTCCATTGGATAGAAGAATACAACAGCGCCTTTTTCGCCGATGTTTTTGTAAAGGTTGAAATCATTTACAATTTGATTGTTTCCTAAAACTGCTGCAGCTGTAAAGTCAGGTGCTTTTTTTGTTACTAACATTTTTTCTCCTTAATAATAAATTTTATTGATTGCGAAATTATATCTATAAAAATTTAAATTCTAATTAAATAGATCTAAAAATTTAAAACAGTGTAATTTGAATA
>NZ_PPCG01000041.1 GCF_002913745.1 Campylobacter concisus | reverse complement strand
ATAAATAAGGATCAAAAATTTCTCTATGCAAGAGAGCTTTTAAATTTCAAAGAAAAAAGAGGCATAGATGTCTTAGAGCTTATGCAAAAGATAGATAAGAAGCAAATTTTAAATAAGATGGCTTGATCGGTTAAAGATAGCCACCTTTTAAATTTATCTATTTAAACTTTTGTCTCGTTTTGAAGCTTTGTGGCATGAGCTAGCACACTATCTACTATCTCGCTTGCGCTTTTGCCATCTTTTGAAGTGAGTAAATTTCTTTTTAGTAGCTCTTCTAAGATAAATTTGATCATCTTCTCATTTTTTAAAAGCCTTGAGAGAGGCACTATATCATCAGCTAGGCTTTGCTCGTTCATTAGCTTTGAGTAAGAGCTTGCTTCCACACTAAGCTTTGTCTCGCCGCTATCACTAGCGATAGGGCTAAAACTCTTTAAAAATCCCACAAATACACCAGCATTGCTATAAGTATCATCTGCTTGATATACCAACATATCAGGGTTAAATGTATATTCGTCGCTGGCTCTTGTGTCAAGATGTTCTTTACTAAAATTTAGCTCATAGACCTCGTGGCTTACTCCAAAGCCTCTAAGCTCATCTCTAACGCTCTTTGCATCATTAAATTGATCAAATGTTTTATATACATTTGTAACAGATATCAGGCTCACATCTTTTAAGAAATTTGCATTTTTACCAAAGGTTTTTTGGTTAGTATCTATGCTAAAGCCTTTTGGCAAATTTGCTAGATCAGCTTCACTATATCTATCTTTTTCATCGCCTACGATGCTTTTAAAAAGTTTATAGTAGTGCTTTGTGGTATCAGCTACATCTATCTTTTCAAAGGCAGCCTTGCTTCTATCTTGTGTGAATAGATATGTTTTATTGTTGTATCTAACTATCTCATCAAGTGTGCTTTTATGGATTTTAAAGTCCTGTGGCAAACCTGCATCTTTGTTAAAATCAGCTCCCATAAAGCCAGCTTTATCCACTGTGTAGCCATAAGCTTGAAGATTATTAAAATTTAAAGAGGCGAGGCTATTTTGTGAAGAAGAGATATAAGTAAATTTAGCTGGCTCTTGGTTTGGCTTGTTACTTTCTTCTTTAACACTTTGCTTTATAAGATCACTAAAATTTAAAGACCTATCTTTCTTGTGTTGTTGCTTGGTGTATGAATTTACATTGGTGCTTAAGATGCTAATATCATTCATGGTTTGCCTCCTTGATATTATCTGTCAAAGAGCAAGCATGATTTGTTCCAGAGTAAATTTACATCCACTCAAGCACTTGCGTGATATCTTTGGTGTAAAAGCACTTTAGACCTTGCGTGTCAAGCGGTTTGTTTGGGATGATGGCGTTTTTAAATTTCTGCGTTTTTGCCTCTTTTAGGCGCTGATCGAGGTTGAAAATTTCTCTTATCTCGCCATTTAGGCTTAGCTCGCCTATAAAAACGCTATCCTTGCTAATAGGGCGGTTTTTGAAGCTACTGATTATCGCTGCGATGACGGCTAGATCGGCTGCAGTTTCGCTTATCTTAACGCCACCTGAAACATTTATAAAGACGTCGTAGTGCCCAAGTGGAATTTCTAGCTTTCTCTCGAGCAGGGCTAGCAGCATATCCAGGCGATTTCTTTCAAAGCCAGTCGAGCTTCGTTTTGGATAGGCACTTTCGCAAACAAGAGCCTGAATTTCGATGCTAAGTGCTCTTGAACCTTCCATTATAATAGTTATCGCACTGCCACTCATCGCCCCACCACGTGTGAAAAATTTACTTGAGACCTCGTTTGCGCTCACCAGTCCGTGCTGGCTCATTTCAAATATACCAACCTCACTCGTCGAGCCAAAGCGGTTTTTAAACCCACGCAAAATTCTTAACTCTCTGCTCGCATCGCCCTCAAAATAAAGCACCACATCGACCATGTGTTCAAGCACTCTAGGCCCTGCGATCGAGCCCTCTTTGGTAATATGACCGATGATGAAAACGCAGATATTTTGGCTCTTTGCAAGCCTCATCAGCTCAAATGTGATCTCTCGAACCTGTGTGATCGAGCCTGGGGCGGAGCTTATATTTTGACTATAAAGCGTTTGTATGGAGTCGATTACTAGCACCTTGTAGTCGCTTTTTTGCACTTCTAGCAGGATATCTTCTAGGCAAATTTCAGTTAATAGGTATAAATTTTTATCCACAGCATTTAGTCTGTCAGCTCTCATTTTTATCTGGCTTTGACTCTCTTCGCCGCTTACATAGAGCGTTTTTTTGCCGTCTTTTGCTAAATTTGAGCCGATTTTTAGAAGCAGAGTTGATTTGCCTATGCCTGGACTACCGCCTATTAAAACAAGCGAGCCCTCGACCACGCCACCACCAAGAACAAGGTCTAGCTCGCTATCTTTTGTGCTAAATCTCGTAAAATTTTGAATTTTAACTTCGTCGATACTTATGGCTTTGCTGGGTGTGCCACTACTTTTTGCTATCTCTTTACTTATCTTTATCTCTTGCTGGCTAAGCTCGACAAAGCTATCCCAAGCCCCACATTGTGGGCATTTACCAAGCCACTTTGCTTGTTGATTACCGCAGGCTTGACACTCAAAAACTGGCTTTGCTTTTGCCATAATATATCCTTTTTAAAATTTCAACTACTATCACTCCAAAAGACGCTCCGATCATGTCAGCTACGATGTCAAGCAAGGCTAAAGCTCCTGTTTGGTAAAAGTGCCTGAACCAGCTCTATTTGCACGCCAAAGGCTAAAAGTAGGGCTAAATTTTTTAAAATTTTAAACTCATAGCCAAGGTAGAGCAGGATATAAAGGACGAAAAAAGCTAAAAAATGGTTTGCTTTGTCCCACGAATTTTCGATGATTGCGGGACTTTTTGGAGTAAATGCAAGAATATCAATCGCCAAAAGAGCAGCGAAAAAGCAAATTTTACTAAGAAATTTTACCCTACTCAAAAATGGCGTCCATCAGCTCGTCTAAAAACTCGTCTGGGTTAAATTTGATGATATCGTCCATACTTTCGCCAACGCCTATATAAAATATAGGTAGCTCAAGCTCCCTTGCCACGCCAAATAGCGCTCCGCCCTTTGCAGTGCCGTCAAGCTTTGTGATGATGACGCCATCAAGCGAGACGATCTCATTAAACGCCTTTGCCTGCGCGACGCCAGCGTTGCCCTGCGTGCCATCAAGGATAAGGATCTTGCGGTGAGGCGCCTTTTCGTAGGCTTTTTTGCTGATACGAACGATCTTATCAAGCTCGTTTGCCAAATTTGTCTGGTTTTGAAGCCTGCCAGCCGTGTCTAGGATGACGCGGTCGATGCCTTTTGCAAGGGCCGAGCTAATCGTGTCGTAAGCCACAGCTGAAGGATCATGCCCTTGCTGGGTGGCGACTATTGGCACATTTAGCCTGATTGACCACTGGCGTAGCTGCTCGATCGCCCCAGCTCTAAATGTATCGCAAGCGCCCAAAATGACGCTTTTGCCGTTATTTTTATATAAATTTGCTAGCTTTGCTATGGTTGTCGTCTTGCCAGCGCCATTTACACCAAGGATAAGATCGACAAATGGCTTGTCAGGCTCGATCACGCGCTCGTTTTCATAGATAAAATAGCTACTCATAACGCGTCTAAGATCAGCCCTGCTCACTTCATCTTGTGGCGGCAAGTAGTATAAAATCTCCTCCACGATCTCGTAGGCCACGTCAGCTTCTAGTAAAATTTCTTCTAAGCTCTCTTTGTCGATCTTTTTTGACTTTTTGGCTGAGCTTATCGCTCCAAAGGTCTTTTCAAAACCTCTTTTTAAAAACTCAAGCATTATTTTATAGCCCTATTTATGTCAGTTTCAAGCATCTCTTCAGGCACAAGACCGATGTAGCCTTGAGCGTAGTCGCCATTTGCTTTAAAAAGTGCAGATGCAGGGAGTCCTTTGATGCCGCCCATCGCCTTTTCAAATAAGAAATTTCCCTCGCCAACTGCGATGTCATATTTGATCTTATATTTTTGAGCAAATTCTTTAACTTCGTCCTCGCTCTTGTCTTCAAGCAAGACAGCAACGATGTTTAGCTCGTTTTTAAATTTCTCACTTAGGTTGTTTAAAGATGGTATCTCAGCCTTGCAAGGTGGGCACCAAGTGGCGAAAAATACGTAAAGTGTAGCTTTTTTGCCATCTTTTACGTCAAAGCCGTTGCTTCTTTTTGTGATCTGCATAGTTGTGCCGTTAAGCAGTTTTAGGCTTATATCTTTTACTTCGTCACTTTGTTCGCTCTCGCTTATCTTTGGTGTGAGCGTATCTTTGCTTAAATTTTCGTCTTTGCTGGCATTTTCTTCTAAATTTTTACTTTGCACAGCTGGCTCGCTACTGTTTTGCTCGCTCTTTTGGCTTTTGTCGTCGCCGCATCCGAAAAATGCAAAAAGACAAAGTGATGTTATAATTGCGCGTTTTAGTGTCATAAATTTCCTTTTGAAAAATGTTTCAGGATTATACAAGAAAGAGCATAAAATGAGCGTTAATTTAGAAAAAAACGAATTTAGAAAAAATGCAAGAGCAAATTTGATAAAGCTCACTAAATTTAAAGCAAAATGCACACATCACAAGGTAGCAAAAACACTTTTAAATTTGATAAATTACACAAATTCTAAAAAGGTGCTCTTTTACTTGCCGCTTAACTACGAAGTCGATGTGCTTAAAATAAGACGAAATTTATCACACAAATGTGAAATTTTTGCCCCTTTTATGGTAGGTCTTAGCTTAGAGATGGTAAGATTGCGACTGCCATTTCTAACTTATAAATTTAATGTCAGACAGCCATCTGGCAAAAAAATGAATAATGTTAAACTCGATATGGCGGTAGTTCCAGCGATTGGGGTTGATGGAGCTATGGCAAGGATAGGGCACGGAAAAGGATTTTACGATAGATTTTTTGACACTTTGCCCGTTAAGCCAAAACTGATAGTTTTCTTAGAGGTAAAAGACTTCTACACCAAAGATGTGCTTTCACAAGCGCACGATGCGGTGGGAGACTTTTATATAACCCCAAGCAAAAATTATATAAAAAGAGGAATAAATGATAGAGGTTTTAATAGGCTTAGGAGCCGGTGTGGTGGGCGTTGGAGCAGGGTATCTCTACGCCAAAAAGATAAATGATGCAAACTACAACATATTTTTAGAGCAGGCAAAAGCTAAAGCAAAAGCCATTGAGTATGAAGCTGAGCTAACGCTTAAAAACTCTAAAATTTCAGTGCAAGAGGCTGAATTTGAGGCTAAAAAAAGATACGATGACAAGACGACAAAGCTTCAAAAAGAGTATGCAAGTAAATTTGATGAGCTGATCAAAAAAGAGAAAATTTTGCTAAATGAGCAAGAGCTTTTAAATGAGAGCAAAGAGCTTTTTGAAAAAGACAAGCAAGATGCGAAGGTCACTTACGAAGAGGGTTTAAATTTAAAAGCGACTTATCAAAACAAAGTAGAAGAGGCGATAAGAGTGCTTGAGCACGCTGCTGGCTTAACGGAGGAGGAGGCAAAAGAGGTCGTGCTTAAAAAGGTCGAAGAGAAGTCACGCGCCGACATCGCTCACATCGTTAGAAAGTACGAAGAAGAGGCAAAAAGAGAGGCTAAAAAGAGGGTTAATTATATCTTGGCGCAGGCTACGTCAAGATTTGCTGGAGAATTTGCAGCTGAGCGTCTAATAAACGTCGTAAATATCAAAAATGATGAGCTAAAAGGTAGGATCATCGGCAAAGAGGGACGTAATATCAAAACCCTTGAAATGGTGCTTGGCGTTGATATCATCATCGATGATACCCCACATGCTATCATCTTAAGCAGCTTTAATCTTTACAGACGTGCGATCGCAACAAGAGTGATCGAGCTTTTGGTGGAGGATGGCAGAATTCAGCCAGCGAGGATAGAGGATCTTCACAAAAAAGTAACTGAAGAATTTGAGCAAAGCATACAAGAAGAGGGCGAGAACATCGTCATGGACCTTGGTCTAAATAAAATTCATCCAGAGATAGTAAAACTAATAGGCAAGCTTAAATTTAGAGCAAGCTACGGTCAAAACGCCCTTGCTCATAGCCTCGAAGTAGCTCACCTTGCTGGCATCATCGCAGCTGAGTGTGGCGGAGATGAGAAGCTAGCAAAAAGAGCTGGCATACTTCACGACATAGGCAAAGCGCTAACTCACGAGTATGATGGTAGCCACGTCGATCTTGGAGCTGAAATTTGCAAACGCTATAAAGAGCATCCAGTCGTCATCAACGCTATCTATGCTCACCATGGCCACGAAGAGGCGACAAGTATAGAAAGTGCTGCTGTTTGCGCAGCTGACGCACTAAGTGCAGCTCGTCCAGGAGCAAGACGTGAGGTGCTTGAGAGCTTCTTAAAACGTGTTGAAGAGATCGAAAACATCGCAAAAAGCAAAGAAGGCATCAAACAAGCTTATGCGATCAACGCTGGCCGTGAGATCCGTGTCATTGCAAATGCTAAGCTCATAAACGACGATGAAGCCGTGCTTGTGGCAAAAGAGATAGCTCAAGAGATCGAGAGTAAGGTGCAGTATCCTGGTGAGATAAAAGTAAGCGTCATTAGAGAGACTCGCGCTGTTGATTTTGCGAAATAACAGCAAGATATGAAATTTCTTTTATCATTAATAATGTTTTTCTCGCTTGGCTATGCCAGCGAGGAGCTCGTGCTAGACTCGGCAAATTCGTTTATAACGACGATGAGAGGCGCTAGAAACGCTCCTATAAAAGAGCTCATCGAGCAGTCAAAAGCGACGATCATCTTTCCAAGTGTAAAAAAAGTCGGTTTTGTGGTCGGTGGCATGGGCGGAGATGGCATCATGGTCGTTGGCAACATCAACTCGCCAAGTGAAATTTTGCCAGTTAGTATAAGTGGCGGCAGCATCGGCATACAGCTTGGCTATGAAGATAGCTCGCTTGTGCTATTTATATTTAAAGATAGCATCATCTACGACATAAAAGACGCCAAGATCACGCTTGATACGAAGCTTTCGGTAGCATTTGGCGATATCGGGCGCAATTATAATAAAGTAAGCGATTTTAAATTTTCAAGTGACATCTACGCGTATGCCGCAAATGATGGATTTTTCGCAGGAGCAAGCTTTGGCGGAGCAGTGATTAGCGCAAAGGATGAAATTTTAAAACAAAGTGGCTACGCATACGAGCAACTAATATCTTCAGCTTCTAAACTTTTGGGGCAATGATGCAAGATATTATAAACTCAATTTCGACTTACGGCTACATCGTGCTATTTTTTTACAGCCTTGGTGGTGGCATGGTCGCACTTATCGCCGCTGGGATATTAAGCTTTGCTGGTAAGATGGACATCACTCTTAGCATAATCGTCGCTGCCGTTGCAAATACGATCGGCGATACTTTGATCTTTTACGTCGCAAGGTTTAACAAAAGCTCGCTTATGCCTTATGTGAAAAATCACAAAAGAAAGCTTGCCTACGCTGGAATTTTAGCAAAAAAGCATGGCGATAAGATAATATTTATCAAAAAATTTATCTATGGCGTCAAAACTTTGGTGCCTGTCGCACTTGGACTTACAAAATACTCTTTTTATAAATTTAGTGTTATAAATTTGATCTCCTCGGTGCTCTGGGCGGTGATCGTTGGCCTTGCTAGCTATAAAGCAGGGGATTATTTCATGAGTGTGAGCAATTATCTTGGCGAGCATGGCTATATCATGCCACTTGCCATGGTTGGCTTGTTGTTAGGTATCTGGTTGTTTTTACAACACATTACAAAAAGGAGAAAAGTATGAAAAAGGTGATATCTGCTCTAATCGTAGTTATCGTGATCGTCGCAGGCGCTGTTTATTTCGCCTCAAACAAGGTCGAGGAGAACTATCAAAGGATAGTTGATAGACTAAATGATGTAAATGGCTTTAAGGTTTCAGAAAATAGCTATCAAAAAGGTTTTTTTGGCTCAAAAGGATCGTTTGATCTTATCGTTTCAAAGGATCTTTTGAAAAATTTAGCTGGCAAAGATGTGGATGAGGATCTAAATTTCAAGGTAGAAAATGAAATTTCTCACTCAGTGCTTGCATTTGTAAATGGCTTTGATATCGACTCAAAAATTTCTATACAAAATGAGGCGATAAAAAATATCGTAGCTTCATTTCTTGGGTCAAACGTCATCGCAACGGCTAAAACAAAAGCCAGCGTGAGTGGCGATAAAGATGTAAAAGTTAAATTTAGCGATATCGACTTTAGCGACAAGCAAACCATGAACGTTCATACAAAGGATGTGAAATTTGGCTTGAAACTGGACGCAAAAGATAATGTAAATAGCGCAAATTTGGGTCTTGAGAAAGTTTCATTAAAAGACCTTAACGAAGAAAATAAAGCAGAAGTTAATCTTGAAGGCATCGATATAGATACAAGCTACACTGTGCCAGTTGAAATTTCAAAGATATTTGAGAGCAAATTAGCTTCTTACGTAGCAAAGGCTAAGATTAAAAAACTAGCATTATTAGATGAAAAAGATGGTAATGTCGCTTTAGACGATCTTGAGTATAGCTCTAAATTTGAAGTCTCAAATGATCTTGGTAGCTCAAATGACGTGGTGAAGATAGGTGCGGTTGCTGTTAATAAAGTGAAATTTGCAGATTTTATCTTAGATAGCAAAATAGCAAATATCAACGTGCCAACTATAAATAATATACTTGATAGACTAAGTAATGTAAATGTTGATACAAATGAGAGTATCTTTGCTGGGTTAAATTTGGACGAAGTAATGGGTCAAATTTTAGAGAAAAATCCAAGTGTGAAAGTAGATACATTAAGCTTTAAAAATGGCAATAATGCGATAAATTTAAAGTTAGATGCTGCTATCAATGGCTTTAAAAGCGGAGAAAGTCAGCTTGCGATTTTTGATAAGCTATCACTTGATGGTGAGCTAAGCGCGGATGAGACTTTGGCTAAATTTTTTGATACGCTCTTTCCTGAGATGACTCTTATCGAGCCAACACTTATATCTGCCGGATATTTAAAAGAGGATGGCAAAAAAGTAGTAAGTAAATTTAAGTATGATCCAAATAAAAAAGATATTATTTTTAACGAAAAGGTCGGACTTCAAAATTTATTTATGGGCTTTTAAAAAATAGCCTTATTTTTATCTACTTTTAAGCATCACTTCTATATACTTCACTTTCTGTTTTGCAGAACGCAGAACAGAAAGTTCTTTTAACTTACAATTGTTAAACTATTAGTCAATCTTTGAAATCTAAACAAGTGATCGATTGAGCCAGTCTATTATGATTAAATAATAGATTAGACAAACTAATATAAAAACTAAAAGTTTTTT
>NZ_PPCG01000040.1 GCF_002913745.1 Campylobacter concisus | reverse complement strand
CTGTTGCTCTTTTGCTGCTAACGCTTCAGCCATTGCTTGCTTAATATCCTCGATATTAAGCTCCTCTTTTTTTGGCTCTTCTGTTGCTACTGGTTGCTCTGTTGGCTGTTCTTGTGGTTCTTGTGCCACTTCGTTTGTTTCAGGCTCTACTTGATCATCACCATTTACGATACTTACTAATTCATTTAATGCTTCTTGCTCTGTCATTTATTACTCCTCTTTGTAATTTTCAAAAAAACTTAAAAGACTTTCAAGTGTTTTTATGCTCTCGATCGCCCTTAACCTCATTTCATCGCTGTTCTTTTCATTTTGGCTAGCGGTCACACTTGCCGCATAAAGCCCCAATAGATATTCTGAAAAATCCCTAAACGCTTGGCATTGCGTCAGCTGGTAAAGCTCCTGCTTCTGCGTCAAGGCTTGCCACGCTTGGCAAAATAGCCTGTGGCTTAAGTTGTTTAGCAAGCTCACTCTCCTTTCCGATAAAATTCTCTGGGTCTTTTATGCCATATAGTGGCAATAGCTCTAATAGGATTTTCTCATTTGCTTCTTTCATCCTATTTGCACCCTCGCCGTCTTGAAGCTGTAAGCACATACCAAATTGAGCTGCTATTACTTGGCTTGCATCCATTAGGCTTTTCTTTTGCACCTCTTTATTTAGTGCGCCTATGCCAGTGTTTAGATTGATGTTAAAGCTCGGTATTTCACCACGATTAAACCCTGCAAAAAATAGCGGATCACCATATTTCCAAACAAGAAATGCAAGGCGCTCAAATATAGGCTCAAAAAAGGTCTCATTGTAGGTTCTTATATACCCTTGAAGCCTTACGCTCCCCTCATTTGCCATAATTGACGCCATTGTCGCTGTTTCTTGCCTAGTTGTTGGTGCTCCGTTTTGTTGAGGGCTTACTCCGCTTACTTCGCTCATCTCTTGTTCGATCACTTGAAGTGTAGCCATTGAAGCGTTGATGTCGCCAGGCGGCACGATCTTGATGTCTGCTGGGCTATCGGTAAAAATCGCACCACTTGGGCGCTCTAAATCAGCCCTTGATATACTTGCACTTCGGTTAAAAATGATCTTTGGCGTTGCTTGGTTTCTTGTTACATCTGTAATTGAGTTTCTAATAGCATTTAGCTCATCTTGTAAAGGTAGCAACGAAGCAAGAGCTGGCTCACCATAGGCGCAGACAAACGTTTGATCAGTATTGCGTTTTGTTTGTGGCAGCATATAGCCAAAAATAAATGGCTGTCCGTCTTTTAGTTCTACTTTATCTCTTAGTAGTTCGCTATTGTAAAGCGTGCTAACACTCCATTTCTCATCATTTAGTTCATAAATTTCATTTAGGCAAATTCTCTCATAAGGTCTGTTCTCGCTTAGATCAATTTGTTTAAAAGTTTTATTCTTGATTAACTTTTTGATGTCGTTTGTCGTGAGGTAAATTCTATGCACGATATAGCGGATGTCATCTGTATTTTTGGCATCAGGGTCAAAATAGATGTCGTTTATATCCACTTCCTCTATCTTTGCTTCATCTTTTGCCCAAAACACTTTTACTACCGAGCTTGCCGAGAAAGCAGCTTTTAAAAAGATAGGCGAAAAAATCTTATACAAATTTATCTTGTCGCAATAGAAATTTAGCGCCTCTTGCCACTTGTCGATCACATCATGCGTTGAGTTTATGTATGGCTCTAGCTTTGCAAATGTGTCATTGTTGAAATATGTTTCGGTTAGGCCGTCATATATCCTTTTTGCTTTTGAGTTGAGCTTTGGTATGTAGTTTTTGCTTTTGTTTCGCTCTTTGAGGCTGTTATACTGCTCGCTTTCAAGCACAAGCAAATACGCATCATTTAGCTTGTCAAAAAATGGTTTATACTCCGCATAGCCATTGTATGCTATTTGCACTAACTCATCGAGGTAGCTTATTCTTTCATCGTTCGTCATTTTCGTGTCCTACTCTGTAAATTGTGCTTCTGCTGACATTTGTTAGCTCTTTCACTCGTTTTTTATCAACCCCTTTTTCTTTTAGAGCCGTTGCAAGTTTTACTCTAGCTTGTTTTGTAGGGATAAATTTTACCCCCTTAAGCCACTCACAAATCATCACACAAAAACAAAGACGCAAAGCCTCATCATCAAGTGTTGCCACCTTTCTAATTAGACCTACGTCGATATTTTCTGAAATATACTCGATTTGTTTTCTCAAATCTACCCAATTTTGACACTCTTTCACCAAACGCCTCCGTCATCGTAGTTGATCGTGTTTATTTTTGCTGGCAATGGGTCAAAAAACGTAAGAGCAAGGGCATCCGCCAAGTCAGGGCTAAAGCCAAACTCTTTTTTGATATTCTCTTTTGGCAAGAGCAAATAACGCTCTTTCTTGTCATAGTAAAAACTAATGGTGCTAAGCTGTTTTTTGAGTTTGTCATTTGGTACGATGCTAAGTAGCCTAAATTTCTCTTTGAGTGTAAAATATGCTTCCGCCCTCTTGTTGGCATAAAGCTTCTCATTTGTTGCCTTGTATGAAAATTTTGCCTCTCTGACTATCCCACGCAAGCCAAAATCCACTAAAGTATCAAACACACCAGCACCAACGCCAACACTATCAATAAAAATAGCGTCTGGCTTCTCTTCGCTTCTCTCATATATGCCAAAAATCTCCCTTGCTAAAGCTGTCACGCTATCAAGCCTAAAAGTATAAAAGTTTGTAATGCCGTATCCTTGCCTAATACAAAGCACGCTTTCATCGTCACCCTCACGTGCCACATCTAACCCCCAAATAATGCTAGCCTTTTCGTTTGGCATCTGAGTGCTAAAAGCATTTTCTATCAAAGCAAGGTTAAATAGCACGTTTGAGGTTGTATCTAAAAACTCGCCGTATATCTCTTGGCGTACTACGTCGCTATCTATACCACCAAGCTCTGCGACCATTTCGTCTATTTGCTCTTTTTTAAGCAGTGGGTTATTAAAACTTGATATTTGAAAATTTACCCAGTCTTTTTCACCGCTCATTCCACGTTTGGCAAGGTCATAAAAGCGGTTTTTGCCTTTTGGCACGCCGCCTATAAATGCTCTTGATTTTGGGTTGTCCAATAACATTGCCCTTATGGCGTTATCCCAAAGGTAGGCATCTTTTAAAATTATGCCTGCCTCATTCAGGATCACTATGTCATAGCCAAAGCCCTCGATATTTTCTGGGCGTTCCGCACTTCTCATATCAAGGTAGCCCTCGCCAATACTTAGCTTTTTATCTTGTGCGTGAAATTTATACAGCTCTTTTGGCAGAGCTTTTAGCTCAGGCAAAAAATAGCGTTCATAATATCTTTGTAGGTTTGACGTGATAGTATCTACCCAAAGCACTTTTTTACCCTCTAAAAGCCACTCGATCGTGGCATTTGCTACCCCCTTGGTAAATCCTACACGCCGACCTTTTTCTATTGTTGTAAAGCGTGCGGTATTCTCAAAAAAGACTTCCTTTTGCCACGGCGTATAGGTTAGGCTCAAATTTATATCGCTCACACTGCCACCTTTTCAAATATCGCCTCGATAAAGAGCCAAACGCAGATCACACTCGCGATAGCAATGCTTACAACTACGCAAAAGGCAATATCTGCCCAAGTGATTTTATTCACTCTTTAGCTCCTTTCTCTCAATTATGATCTTTTGCTCGCTTTGCACGTTTGCATTATTAATCACCATATCAGCCTCACGCCCTAGCACAGTCTCTTTGTTTCTAGCCGTGATCCTGCTATGGGCTTCAACGTCTGCTATCCTATCGCTCATCTCTAGCATCTCATCCGCTTTCTTTTGATTTCTGAGCGCTGCGTTTTGAAAATAGAGCAAATGTTTTGTCTTTTCATCTACTATTTCGTGAAACGCTTTCACTTTTGTTTCATTTTCGTTGGCTAAAGCCGTATTTATCGCCACTTGTTGTTTCACTAATTCAGCATCTGCCTGACTTATGCCGTTGCAAATTTT
>NZ_PPCG01000039.1 GCF_002913745.1 Campylobacter concisus | reverse complement strand
CTATATTGCCATCTTTATTATCTGAAGAAAAAAACGATATGGTATTTGTTATAGATGAGCTTGATAGCTCTATAAGTACAAAAGCCTTAATGAGAATTTTAAATGGAGTTATTAACTCGCCAGAAAATAAAAAAGCACAGTTTATTTTAAGCTCACACAATCCAATGATATTTGATACATCATTTCTTAATCCATCTCAGATATATATAGTATCAAAAGAAAACTGCGATACAAAGGTAAAGTGTCTAGATCAATTCGAGTCTAGAAGTGATAAAAGGAAAGCTTACTTAAACTATCTTAGAGGCGATTATGAGTAGGCGTAAAACAAAACCTTGTAGTAATTTAAGCACCAGTATTAAAATTATAGTTTTAGCAGAAGGACAAACAGAAAAGAATTATCTGAAAGAGTTGAAAAATAAATTATTAGATAGTAGTTTTAGACTAGAGATAGAGGATATGCATAATGGAAACTATACATCTTTTTTAAGTAAGCTGACCGAACTTAGAGGAACAGAGACACCAATACTGATAGTTGTTGATTTAGATAGAGCTGCAGATGATAAAGTAGAATTAAGTTATCTAGAAGAGTTAATAGATAAGCTTGTAAAGACAAATAAACAAAACAATATTTTTTTAACATATCGAAAGTTTGAAACATTCTTGTCTGCTCATTTTGATCTATTTTGTAATAACCTTAAGGATAGGCTTGGATTCAGAAATAGTGACGAGATAAAATCTAGACCAGATATCCTTAATAAAATAGAACAACATGGCGGAGATTTTGAAAATACAAAAAAGCATTTTAACAATAATAATCTTTTTTATTATAAAAAAGATTTCTCGACTGCCTTGATTAATAAAAATAATATCAGGACAAAACAATCATCTCTCATAAATTTTATAGATTACTGCAATAAAATTAAACAATCTCGTTAAAACTTTTTGGTTTTATACGTTTTTTAGGAAAGCTATAGATTAGACTACACGTAAAAACGGAGTAGTCTATGAATGAGGACTTAAATTTAATCGAGCGAGCATTTAGCGATCTTGAACAACATAAAAATAGATTTTTAGAGTGTGAGCGGGCATTTCGTGCCGAGTATGATGGTGAAGATAACCGCACCTCAAAACGAAAAAACTCTGAGAGAAGCCGCTCGAAGCTATACATCCCCCTAATAAAAACCACCATTTTTATCATTCATGCGATTTTTAAAACAAGCTTTATGAGTGATCGCTGCCCAATAGAGATCACCCGCGTTGGGCGTAGAAGCGACAATGATCTAATCTTACAAAACGCACTTACTGCTGTGCTAAAAAATAGATGGAAGAAAAAAGAGCACCGAGTTGGCCTAGGCAAAGCTGTCATGAGCGCACTTTATCTACCTCTTGGCATAGTAAATTTATTCTATGACAAAGAGCAAGGCGATATCGCCACACGTTTTATACCAATCACCGATCTAGCATTTGACAAGCATGCAAGTGATATCAATGACATAGAATATGTCTGCTACAAATGGCGTCAATCAGTTCGCCAAGTCGAAGAAAAAATAAAAACTAAATTTTACAAAAGCAAAGATAAAGATCGCATCTTAGGCTCAAAATCAGAGTGGAGCCAGAGGGTGCAAATGAAAGATATCTATAAAAAGATATATGTAAATGGCCGTCAAATGTGGGAGTTAAAGAGCTTTGCTAATGATTTTTTAGTAAGAGAGGCTAGATTTTCCACATTGCCATTTCACTTTGGTTACTGCATAGATGCGATGCCTAGCATCGATGAAAGCTTGCGTGAGAGTGAAAATGCAGTATATGGCTCGTGTGTGCCAGAGGTGGTAAAAGAGATACAAAAAGAATACAACATCAAGCGTAATCAAAAGATAGATATCACCGAAAATCAAATAGATCCATCCTTTATCGTAGATAAGACAAAAGGAGCGGTGGCGCTAAGCGATGTGATGGCCAGAAAGAAGGTCATTAGAGTAGAAACTGATATGAACACTAGAGTAAGCGATGCGATAATGCCTTTTCCAGTGCCTCCAACATACCAACTAAGCGAAGAGATCGCTATGCTTAGTAAAGAGTATGAGATAGCAACTGGTGTAAATAGCGTAATGACTGGGCAAACTGGACCAAGTGATCGCCGTGCGATGGGTGCGTTACAAACTGTAAATGCTGCTAGCTCAATGAGGATAGAAAGTATGATGCAAACACTGCTTGAGACTATGCTATCAAGCTATGCACAGCACTTTGTGGAGCTACTTTATCGCTTTGTTAGCGATGATGAGTTTATAAAGATAACTGAAGATGAGAGTGTGATAGAAGCGATCGGCACTGTAGCAGATAGAAAAGCAAATCGTTTGGACTTTGATGTCTCAGTAAATTTTGGCACGACGATAGCAAATGAGGTGAAGATAGGTCAGTTAAATGGCTTGCTTGGCGTGCTTGCGCAAAATCAAATAAGCTCACCACAAATTACAGGCGGAATAATCAAAGAGGTGCTAACTTTAATCCTTGGTGAAAATGCACCAATAGAGCAGATCGATCAAGCAGTAGCGCAGATGATGGCTATGCAAGAGACCGCACAAGAACAAGCAGGACAAGCTGCTTTGCAAGAGCAAGCAGAACAAGAAGCACAGATGCAAGAAACGCCTAGTAAAGAGGATATGGAGATGGCGGCCTTGGCAAATGGTGGCGTATAGGCGTCGCGTCGTCTTGCATCGCTATGCGTTGTTGCAAATTTCGCGTAACCAAAGTTTGTATGTTTTTTAGGATGTGGATAAATAAAATAATCAAAAATTTAAAGGAGAGCAAATGGCATATAGGGACAAATACGAGGTTCTTGGTGTTATCGTCGCTTTGGCAACAAATGGGCTTAGCATCTATAAAAAAGGTGAAGATGAGGGGCAAATCAGTGGCGGAAGTATCGGCGATGTCGTGGTTAGATCTAAAAATGAGAGTGGCTTTGCCGCCGTAAGCATTATAGGTGAGCAAGAGTGGGAGAGTATGCCACAAAATGAGGCAGCAGAGGCTGAGATGAAAAAGAGCTCATCTAGCACACAAGATCTAGCGCCACAGCTAGCTAAAGCTACAAATGAGTGTGAGCGCTTGAGAGTTGAAATTTTAGATGTTAGAGGCGAATCGGAGCACTTTAAAGAGGAGTGTGCAAGCTTGCAAGAGCGCTTAAGCGTGGCAGCTGGTGAAAATTTAGCACTAACTCAAAAAATTTCACAACTTGAGAGTGAAAATAAAAAGTTAAAAGAGGCGTCAAAGAAGGCTGAGAAAAATAGAGCTGAGAGCGCATCTAAGCCAAATGAGCCAAAGGATTTAAATTTAGGAGGTAATGAGTAATGGATTTAAGTGAGATCTATGATCAAGATTTAGAGGGGCTGGCGGCTGCAGAAGAGACACAGACGCAAGAGGCGCAAGCTAGTCAAAAAGATAGTCAAAAGCCTCAAGAAGTTAGCGAGGCAAAAGCGCCAGCTGTGCCAAATGATGAGGATGTAAAGCTTAGCAAAGAGGAGTATTCTGATTTTAAACGAATGCAACAAGCTACGCAACTATCACAGATGCAGGCAGATTTTAGAAAGAGCTATCCAGACTTCGATATGCAAAAGATCACGGATAAGATCTTAGAGATCGATGAGAAAAATCCTGGTGCGGGCGATGTCTTGCTTAATCCAGTGGGCATTGAAAACGTCTATTTAAAATACTTTCATGGTAAGGCAGCGAGCCGCGACGATGATGAATTTGACATAGCAAGAGGAACTGGTGGAGGTGTGGGCACAAAAGAGCTCATTAGCAAGATAAACAAGGGTGAAGCTAGCGACAGCGAAAGACAAGCCTTGTATGCAAGATTATTTTAAGGAGTAAGTAAAGATGGCTATAAAAACTGGCTTAGTAACTACTGAAGAGGCTTTTGGTAGTAAGGGCGTAATGCTTGAAAATACGATAAAACAAATAGGATGGCAATCAACGCCTTTTTATAGTGCGATAAGCACGGCTGCACCAGCTGATAGAAGCACCAGCGTGGCAGTTGGTCACAAGTGGTTTTATGATGAGTTGCCTGATGGTGACATGGCTAATGCACACGCAGAGGGTGGAGTAAAAGCGACAGCTAAATATTTTGTTGGCAGTGCGCTAAGCAATCACTTTCAAATAGTGAAAAATACTTATGGTGTTTCCGGATCACAAGAGCCAGCTAAAGATGTGGCTGGCAGAGGCATCTTAGCTAATCAAGGCGAGATGGCATCGGTTGAACATAAAAAGTCTATAGAGAAAATTTTACTATCAAGTCAAGCTGCGGTGCAAAGGGTAAATAGTGGCTCTTCTCCAGCTGTTGGCAAGTGTGGCGGTCTAAAGAGCTTTTCTACTGCAAACAACACAATCAATGCAAGCAGTGCTGATCTAACTATGCAAATGATAAGAGACCTGCTAAAGATCGGCTGGAGCAAGGGCAGACCTTATCAATTTTTAATGGTAAATGATAAGCAAAATGATAGGTTGCTTGATATCTTAGACAAGATAAAGCAGGCTAACATCACGCAAAAATACCTTGAAGAGGATCTACTTGCCATTAGAACTAGCTACGGCGATGTAAAGGTTATGCTAAATCCATTCTTAGAGCAAAATGAGATCATCGCATTTAGGTCTGATGATATCTTTAAAGTGAATTGGCGTCCGATGACAACTAGAGAGCTTCCAACTAGCAACGATGCTATCGAAAAAGAGATCATTAGCGAATTTACTCTTCGCGTATGCACTCCAGTAGCCTTTGCATGGCTTAAAAATTTAAAGGTTTAAGATGAACTATGAGGCGTTTTTGCAGCGTTTAAAGGTAGCAACTAGGGGAGATATAAGATCCCCTAACTTTGAAGAACTAAAATCTTTGGTAGAAGAGACAGCAGCAGATATATCGCGTGCAGTAACGCCTCTTGAGATGATAGAGATAGATCATAGAAATTTTGATATTTTATATCACATAGACAAAAGACGTTTTGTGAGGAAATTTAACACGCCAAAAAGTGAAAGTGATAGGGTTGATTTTCTTGACGAAGCACTTATAAAGGCGCTTATTTACGGCGTAGCCAAGAAAAGAGCACACGCTGAGTTTTATGCAAAATACCATAAATTTTATCTGCAAAGCTTGAGCGAATATGAACTAAATAACTTTGATGAAAGGGCGTGTGATCTAACGCAGGCGCTTAGAGTAAAGGGCTGGCTAAAGCCATACGAGATAGATTATGCCCTTGATCCTTACTACTCATGGGATGAAAATTTTATAAAAAGACTTGATTACTACATGGCAAATATCGTCTATGGCGAAAATGATAGCTTAGAGCATCCAGAGAAATTTTTAAATAGTAGCGAGCTTGGATATAGGAAATTTATATATCTTTTTGTCGCCCATCAAAACGGCGAATATGCCGATAGAGAGGATTTAAGAGCGCTTGATAGGCTAATGAGCAAGAAAATTTTAGGAGAGTGAAAAATGGCTGATAAAGAATTTACTCAAATTTGTAAGGAAATTTTAGGGATAGGTAAAAGGCTTGAAAAGATAGAGCCTGATGAGCTAAGAGAGATAAAGGCTAGCATAGAAAGGGTAAATGAGGCTTTTAATGCTAATAAAGCCTTGTTTGATGAGAGTAAGAATGATTTTGATGGTAAATATAATAAGGTAGCTCAAATAGTAGTAACCTTTGATACTTTAAAGGCTCAAATAGAAGAGGTTTTAAAAAGTGGCGTGATAAATGATGATACAAAGGGGTTAATCTCTACATATTCATCTAAAAAAATAATGGATCTTTTAAATGAAGCAAAAGGGGTAATAGATAAAAAATTTAGCACTATACATAAAAATGGCATAACCCCTTGGAGCTCTACATTAGAGTATCCTGCTGGTGCCATTAGCGTTTTAAACGGTAAGCTCTATCAAGCAAAAAGCGAGAATACAAATAAAAATCCTAGTGAAAATAAGGAGATATGGAGTGCTTTTGCTAGCAAAGAGTGGAGCGAGCAGACTTTTTTAAATAAAGATGACAAGATCGACGCATACACCAAGCAAGAGGCTAATAATAAATTCGCTCTAAAAACCGACTTTGAAGTTAGTAAGCAAGAGAATGGATATACCAAACTACCAAATGGTCTAATCATTCAGTGGGGGAAAGTTGGTAAATACCCTCCAAATGCTACAAAGATAAAAGCGGCTTTAAACTTTCCTATTGCATTCCCAAACATGTGCTTAACTGTTGCATCACATATTAATGACACTGCCGTTGGCGATGATGCTCATGCTAGTGAGGCTAACCAAAATAGAAATTTATATGCAAAAACAAACTATATAACAAAAAGAGGTTTTACATACGCTCTATACACGCCTAATGAGAGTATTGACCTTGGCTGGGAGTTTCATTGGATAGCGATAGGTTACTAAAGGAGAATAAATGAAGTATGCAAACTACGATAAAGAGACAAACGAGATATTAGGCTACTACGACGATGAAATACATGAAAGCATACCAGAGCCAAATATAAAAATCAGTGATGAAGCTTGGCAAGAAGCTCTAGCCATAGGCGCAAACAGTATCAAAGATGGCAAGATGATATATGTTTCGCCAAAGATAGATGAAAAAGCTAAACAACTAGCACAGCTTGAAGCGGACATAACAGAGTGCAAGGATGATATAAGGCACGCTCTAATCATAGGCAACGCTTCAGTGCTTGAAAATCTAAGAAATGAGTATAAAAGCCTTTTAGCAGAGCGTGAGAAGCTACAAGAACAAGAATAAAAGGAGTAGATATGGCAAGAGTAAAAAGATGTAATGTTTGTGCTAGTAAGCTTGATAGAGAGGGTAACTGCACTTGGAGCGAGTGCCCAAAATGCCCTAAGTATAAAGCAAAAGAGCAAGAAAAACCAAAAGATAAAAAGGATGAGTAATGCTTAAATTTAAAGAGCTTTTGCAACTCTTTTGTATTGTAGTTATTGAGCTACCGCTCGAGATACTTGGCTACATAATCGCGCCGATTGCTCTACTCTTTTGCAATAAGCAAAGCGAACACTTGCCAAAGTGGGCTAAGTGGTTTGAAGACGCAAGCGACTACTACGACGGCGAGAACTCGGCGATAAACGGCGATAGCGGATGGCGTAAAGAACACTACCCAAACGGCAAGAATAGGACGTATTTCGTGCGTCTTTTATGGCTATATAGAAATCGCATCGGCTATTTTTCAAGCAGAATAAACGGCGTAAAAGTGAGCGAAATAGAGCCGTCAAGCATAAGAGTGCAAGGCAATCCAAAAGTAACAAGCAACGGCGGAGTGATAAGCGACTTTTGTAAAGTAACGTGCAAGCTAAAAGACGGACGCACTCGTTTTGGACTTTTCAAAACGATCCGCTACAAAGGCTTTTTAAGTGGCTTTTATTGCCGTATTTATGTAGGCTGGAAGCTTATGGACGTGGCAGAGATGAACGAACACAACAAAGATACATTTATGCAGCCAGACGACAAAGAGTATCTTAAGAGTGTGTGGTGCGTAAATCCATTTAAGAGAGTTAAACAGTGAAGCTATCCATAAAGAATTTGGTGGCCATAGTTACCGTCTATTGACGGCTGTATTTTTTTATAAATTTTATCAAACAAAGGAAACACAATGCAAAAGTACATAGGAATGAAAGAGATTAAAGCTATGCCAATGAGTCGTGGAGAATACAATAAGCTACGTGGCTGGGAAGTGCCTATGGATGAAAATCCAAATGATGAGGGCTATCTTATAGAGTATGCTGATAGTAAGAAAAATCATCCAAATTCTGACGGCTACATCTCGTGGTCGCCTAAAAATCTTTTTGAAGCCGCCTATCAAAACATCTCCGAAGGTTTTGATTTTGGCTCTGCAATACGTTTTTTAAAACAGGGTAAAAAGGTAGCTCGCAAAGGCTGGAATGGCAAAGGGATGTTTTTATTTTTAGTCAAAGGATCTAAATTTATCGCAAATCGTGAACCGCTTTTATCTATCTTTGGTGAGGGGGAGGAGATTGATTATTGTCCTCACATCGATATGAAGACGGCTGACGATAAGATCGTGCCGTGGCTTGCTAGCCAAACAGACGTTCTTGTTAATGACTGGGTGCTAGTAGAATGAATTTCTTAATTGCAAATAAACTTTGGCTAATCGTAATTGGTGGGTTAATGGGTGTAATGCTAGGACTTGGAGCTGAAATTTATAGTCTAAAAGGTGGTATTAAAGACGCTAAGGCTGAACTAAAAGAAGCACAAAACGAGCTGGTATTAAAAGAGGCAATTGGCACAGTTATTAAAGCAAATCTCGAGGCGTGTAACGCAAAGATCGAGTTGCAGAATTCTAAATTTAAAGAGCTTGAAATAAAAAAACCTGATGTAAAAAAGACACAAGAAAAAGCTAGGAGCAAATTTGATGGTATCAAGCCACTGGTTACGCAAAGCTGCGAAGAGAAGCTGGAGCGTTGCGAAAGGATATTTGATGAGCTGGCACGTTAAGATCACGCTTTTTCTTGTCGCTATATTTTCAGGCTGTGCGAGTAAAGAGCCGCAAATCATTAAGCAAACGGAATATCAAGAGGTATATATCACAGTATCTTGCATTGACAAAATGCCACAAAAACCAGAGCGAGACAGAAGCGATCCAGACAATCAAAAAAAGATAGCAGAGTATTTTAAAGCCTGCGAAGATCTTCTAAAGCAATGCGTGCATGCAAATGTACCGCAATCTAGTGCATCGGTAGCAAAATTGGGAGAAAAAAATGAGTGAGATTAAGCTACTACCAAAAGCAAAAAGCAAAATTAGGCGCTGTTTAGTGCTGTTACTTGGTGGTTTATTTATGGTTGTGTTTAGTATCGCCCTGTACCGCCTTTACGGCAATATTTTTTACAATGAAGAAATGAAGCTCACAGCGTTGGCCATCACTCAGGGTGTAGTAAATGTTCTATTGAGCCCGGCAAAGATAATTAGTATCTTTAGAGCATAGCCGTGGAATTGCACTATTTGTTTTATGTATTAATCATAGGTTGTGCAGGCTCTATCACCGCTTTTATAAAAAATGGTGGTGGAGGTATAAAAATTTTACTCAAACGAACGTGGGACGGCTGTTTTAGTGCATATGTAGTTTATGAGATAGCTTACTTTTTTGCCAAGGACGAACACGTGAGTTTTGCGATTTGTGGTGTGGGTGCTTGGATGGGAAGTGAGGCACTGATATTTGTTAGAGACTTTGTATCAAGCAAGGCTGGAAGGAGATACGATGGCTATGACAACTACGGCGGAAATTTTAAACACGAGGAGTTTGGCGATGACAAGCAGTGAGATATTACAAGGCATACAAGCACAGCGCACCAGATGCACCGTATGGAGTAGAGTTATGGGTTATCACCGCCCAGTAGAGGGTTTTAACATCGGTAAAAAAGGCGAGCATAAAGAGCGAGTATTTTTTGATGAAAATTTTAACACGTCAAAGCAATGTGTTAAAAACCTTAAAAAGATTAACACAAGGAGCGAATATGGCAGATTTTAACAACGCTTTTCAAATTTTAATGAGTTTAGAGTTTAGTCGCCCTGAAAAAGCTTTACACAAAAATCCTACCGAGCGTGAGTGGACATTTATGGGGATATATCAAAAATATCATTCAACCTGGAAAGGTTGGAATGAGATACTTGCTGCGTTAGCTTATGGTGGTGATATCGAAAAAATATCAAGGGTACTGTTTGATAACAAGGATCTTCGTGATGAAGTTTGGAAATTTTACAAGCAAATGTATTGGGATAGGATGAGACTAGGTGAAATTAATAGTCAGTTAAAGGCCAATGAAATGTTTATATTTGGCGTAAATGCCGACACAAAACCTGCCATAAGAGCCGCACAACGAATAGCTGGTGTAGTAGATGATGGCATAATGGGTGAGATAAGCTTGGCCGCTATAAATAAAGTAGATGAAGAGAAATTTGATAAAGAATTCGATCGTGCCGAGCTTGAATACTACAACAACCTAATCAAACAAAATCCAAAATTAAGGGTCTATGCCAATGGCTGGAGAAGAAGGGCGGAGGCAGTATGACTATTGAGGAGTTAAATGAAAAGGCAGTAAAGCAGCAAGCTCAATTAGATTATTTAAATGAAAAGGCAGTAAAGCAGCAAGCTTTGATAGATGAGCTAAAAAATAAGGTTTTATCTCGTGAAAGCACATTTAGAGATCTTTATAACGCTATAAATAGGCTCTCAAACAGGATAAGCGACATAGAAAATAATGGCATAAAAACAGCCGTTGGTGACTTGCAAGATGATATGGCATCACAAAGGCTAAAGATAAATAAACTAGATAGGATAAGAAAGGGGCTAGCATGAGCATGATCAATTATAAAGAAAATTTTGTAGAAAATTTTGAAGCGATCTTGGCAAGTAGCACTGGCGAGCGCTCGATATATCAAAAGGCTTTAGCGCATATAAAAACGGAGTTTGATAACTTTCAAATCACAGATGATGCGAGGGCTAAATTTATAACCTCGCTTATGGCTGAGATGACTATAGCTTTTACGACAAAAGCGATGGAGGCAGCTAGCGATGTGGCAACTAAGGCTTTGACACTAGAAAAAGAGCTTGAGGCTTTGGAGCTAAAAAATCAAGGGCTTAGAGATAGACTAGAGCTTGATAAGCAAAATTTACAGATGCAAATAGAGCTAACTAAAGCTCAAACGGAAAAAACAAAGGCTGAGGCTAAGCTAGCCCAGGAGCAACAAGCAGCCGTAAATGAGCAGGTAAAGGATAATAGAATAATTAAAGCTGGCATGATGACTGGGGATTTTATGCAAAATGTCTCTAATGGACAGCTTAGCGTGCCTTCGGATATGTTTGAGTTCTTTTTTAACATAGTCTATGAGATAGTTAAAAAGGGCGGAGTAGATATCAAAAAGGTAGCAAATTTTAACCTACCAAAAACAAAATGAGTGAAGCGACCCCAAAGGGGGCATTTCTAAGCGAGCAAAGCGAAGCGGGTAAATGAAGCAGTTTATAGCCTTTGATGATGATCTAAATATAACAAATAAAGAGCCAGATGATGCCTTTAGCTATCTAGCTGGCGGAGAACTTTATGCTAATACCTTTGCTGCCGGTGCTGGTTATATGATCGGTAGAACCTCCCAAATAAACTATACTTCTATATTTTTACCATTTTTTGTAGATGAGATCTCATCTATGTTGGAGCTTAATGAGGATTTTGTTGAGTTTGCGCTGATGCCTATGCAAATGATCTTTTATAAGTCAGCTGATGAAAAGAGGCGTGGCTATGAGAAATTTGATGAGATAAGTGAAGATACCCAAAAGATAGTAAAGCTAGCTAAAGATTTGCATGAAAGGAGTGGTGGCAAGATAGGTTTTACTATGGATGATGAGCCTATTAGCCAAAGAGTTAATAACGAAAATTTCTTAAAAGAGTTAGTGGAGCAAAGGCAAAAGAGCGCTTTTAAACAGCTCTTGCAAAATATAGCATATGCTAAATTTGGTGTCGTTGGTGCGATAGTGGCTGGCTGGGTCTATGATGGAAGAGTAAGTGGCGCTGTCGTGGTGGATGTTGTGGAGCGAGTGGTAAGTGCAAAGATAGCTGATGTGGCGGCTGGTCTTTTGGCAAATGCTATTGGCTTGCAGGCTGGATTTGCCACGCTTGGGCTTGGTATGGTGATAGGCTCTATTTTAGATGAGGCTTTTGAAGTGGCTAGCGGGCTTGATATAAGCTTTGGCTTTGGTGGAGATATAGCAGGCTTTAATGAGATAGGGCAAGGCATATATGAAGCTCCTTTGTCGTTTTGGGAGGGTGTGAAGTCTATGTTTGGAGGAGTGCCAACAAAGGATTTAGCATATGATAAAGAGAGCTATGAGAGAACTGGTCAGATAGCTGGCGTAAAAACTAAATTTGGAATGTATATAGGTCAAGTTGGCGATAATCTAGTAAGTGGTAAAGGCATGGGGCTAAATAAAAAAGAGAGAGATAGCGCTTTAGGCATGGCAAAAAGCATGGCAAGAGATCTTGATAAAGCCTCAAAGATGAGCCGTAGTGAAAAGAGCAGACAAAGACAGGCTGAGAAACATGGTAGCTCTAGCCGTGATGGCTCTTCAAAGATGAGTAGAAGCGAAAAGAGCAGGCAAAGACAGGCTGAAAAACATGGCAATACTGGCAGAAATAGCTCACATGATAGAAATGGTGCTGGAAGAAATAGCGCAAGCGGTGGCGCTATGGCATAGTAAAAATATACGTTTTTTAGGAAATAAGCTAGTAATAATATCACTAAAAAAAGGAGCTTAGCATGTGGGATTTTTTAAAAAATTTAGGAGATAAGGCTAGTCAAAATGCAGATGGACTAAAGGCGTTTGGATCACTCCTTGGCGCAGGTGCTGGGATATGGAGTGCAGTAGAGCAAGGAAGACAAGCTAAAAAACAAAATGATCTAGCTATGAAAAACTACAATCTAAATATGCAAATTTTAAAAGATGAGAAGGCACGTCAAAAGAAGATGCAACAAAACTTAGAGCAAGGTTGGGCAGGTGCTACGGCAAATGTAATGAGCAAGGATGAAGAGGAGAGAAAGAGAAATGGGCTACTTTAATATAGAGTTTCTAAGACGTCCAGAGCTAAGCCCGCTAAGTCCTAAAGCTGGGTATGCTGCAGCTCTTGGCGCTGTCGCAAATGGTATAAAAGATGTGGGAGATATAGGGCTAAATCGCCAAAAGATAGATGATGAAAATAAGAGATATCAAGAGGAGGAGCTCTTTAGAAATGATGAGCTAAATTTTAGAAAAAGCTCACATGCGGATACGATGAAAGCAAAGTCTGATGAGTTAGCATATCAAAAAGATAAAGATGATAAAGACCGCGCATTTAACGAGAAAAAGCTAAGCATGGATGAGCTTAGGGCTAATAAAGATAGGGCTGTGGATATGGCAAGAGTTAATACTCAAGCTAGATACTATGACACTCTTGCCATGGGGCACGTCGATAAGAATGGGCGCCTTAGCAAAAATAGATCTAGCGCGCCTAATGATATAAACGTCCCAGAGGGCTATAGCTATATAAGTGCAGACGAGCTATCGCCTTTTGTAGGCAAAGGGCTACTTCAAAATGGTGGTTTAAAAAAGCTTAAGGATGGAAACTATCTTATAGAAAATGAGACACTTTTAAATCTGATCGATGCGGCAAAGCAGCAGCAAGGCATAGCTAAATCTTTAAACGAGAGAAAAAACCAAGTTAAAGGTGTGCTTGATGATGTGGCGATTGCTCCAAATGAGAAAAGGGGCGTCATAAAGGACAATCAAGCGACCAAACAAGCGCCTATTCTTGATATAGAGCAGTTAAAAAAGCAAAAGCCATTAATCTTTAATGATGAATATGATGGAGCGCTATGATGCCTACGACTAGAGAATTTTTAGGTGATAGCTTGATTAAAGAGCTTGAAGGGGCTGGCTTTTCGCCGCAAAGTATAAATGCCTTTGCTAAAAATGAGTATAGACAAAGAAAGGCAGCACAAGAGGAAGAGCAAAAAAGGCTTTTATATAGAGCTGATGATATGAAGCTTGATGGTAAGACTAAAGAGGCTTTTCTTAGTGGAGAGATCAATGAGCAAGAAGCCAGAAACGCACAGAAATTTGAAGAGTTTGGCGCAAAGAAACATGGCTGGACTCTTGGTGCTGCTAAGACGGTAACAGGTATAGCTAATACTGTTGAGCGAGTTGGTGACTTTATAAATCCATTTTATGAAGGTAAGCGTGATAAAGATGGAAACTATATCTATCAAAACGGCTTAGAAAAGTCTCTGCGTTCTAAGATAAAAAACGTTGAAAAGATGCGAGATGACTACGAAAAGGCAACTGGCGAGACGTCATGGGGTAGCCGTTTGGCTGAGATAGGCACGGAGCTTGTTGGTGATCCTATAAATTTTGTAGGTGGAGTTGGACTACTTAGCAAGGGTAGCAAACTAGCTCAGTTTGGTAAAAAGACCTTATACTTTGCAGGGACTGGCGCTGCAAGTGGAGGAGTGGCAGCTCTTGGCGAGGGTAAAAATGATGAAGAGACATTAAAAAATATAGGCTATGGCGCAGCTGGTGGGTTTGTTTTGGGACACGCGATAGATCAAGGCATCCAAGGCATAAGTAAGCTCATGGCAAAGCGTCAAGCAAGTAAAATGGCAAATGAAGCTGATGCGATAGATAGTGCCGAAAATAGCGAGTTTTTGGGTGGTGAGCGAGCGGAGATAAATACGGCTGAAATCACTGCTCGCAAGGATGAGCCTTTACTTCACGCAGAGCGCTCGCAACGAGACTACGCTACGAATAGCTCGCCTGCCCAGACAATGACTGCTAAGGAATTTGCTACAAAAGAGATGGGACTTGATGAAGGCACAGCCACAAATGTTTTAAAAGAGGCTATGCAGGGCAAAGAAAAAAGCGAGTTTACAGACGTAGATAGCTACAATGATATAGTTAAATTTAAAAACTTTGAGGTGCAAAGAGAGTATGCTAAAGCTTATGGCGAGAAGATACAAACTGCACAAACTAGCATAAATAACGCAAGAGAGCAATCAGCCATAAGATACGCAGATACTCAAAAAGCAATTAGTGAATATCAAAAGCAGGGTATGTCCGCAAGTGCGATAAGAGAGCTAATTAACGCTAAATTTAAGCCAAGTGCGGATGAGATAAACTACACAAGAGCTTACAATGACGGCGCAGATGTTGATGCTAGGCTTACTGGACAAGGTATATTTTACGCACTTGAAAAAGATATCGCAGCGCAGGCTTATACTCCAGAAATTTATGCCACAAGGCTAAAACAAAGAGGTTTTAGCGATGAGAGCGTGCAGGCTTTTACACAGGCATATGCAAACAAAGATATAGATATAGCAAAAGAGTATGTGAATGAAAAAGTAGCTGATGCTTATGAAAGTAGAGTTCAAAGAGAAGTAGCTGATGAGATAAATTCAGAAAACAGAATAAATATAAATAAAGACGGAGCGTATAGCGGGCATCCTATGCTCCGCCCCGATGAGCCTAGTATAGGGCAAAGAGACTTAAAAGGAAATTTAATTGATAAAGAAGCAATTTGGGGTGGGGACGCGCTCTCCGACCTAAGCTCCCCACGAACGGCTAAACGAGGATCGGAAGCCGATGCAACAATTATATCCCAAAAAGGAAATTTAATTAATGAAACAACCAAACAAGAGGATCTAAGCTCACTCAGGGCAAAGATAGAGCAAGAAAACAACATCGTGCCTATTAAAGAATTTGGCACTAATTACGCTGAGTTTTATCATGACGGCAAAGGTGCGATAGATAAACTTTTGACTGAAAGAGAGGGTCAGGTTGCAGGTGCTTTTTATAGAAAAGAGTTAGGCGATATAACCTTGCCATGGGGGGAGGTATCGCAAAGTGGAAATAAAATAAAGGGATATGGGTTAGCTAAAATTATAAAAAAACATGGTGTAGAAATTTTAAACGAGTTGCCTAATGTTTTTAAAACTGGTGCATTAATAAAACAAAATGATGTCCATTATAGAATAGAAAGTGGTAATTATGTAGTAGGACTAAGTGCGGAATTTAAAGGTAAAAAACATAACTTTGTATTAACAGCTTTTGAGAGAGTAGGGAGAGAGACGGACACTTTCACCGATCCGTCTTTTAAGGTCGCTTCGGACAATTTGGCGACTAACTCCAATAAAAATATTATATCCCAAAAAGGAAATTTAATCAATGAAGAAGCAAAGAATAGCGCCTTACCAAACGGCGTTTCTGGTATCGGCGATAATGCAAGCGGAGCAGGAGGGCGACAAGGAGGCGATGAGGAGATATTACGCCAAAGCGGACGCAATACTTCAAGCGCTAGCCAGACAAAGCAGACAGCCCAGAGCGATGAGCAAATGGAGCAACGACCAGCCTTTAAAACAGATGGCGATACTGATGCCACAGCTTCAAGCAAGCAAATGGTGGAAGAACAAGGAAGCGGCGCTAGTGTCGGCGGTGGGCTGAGGGTAAACTCAAATGCTCATTTAGGTAGCGGTCTTGTAACAGGCACGCTAAATTCTATCGATGAAGATGGAAATTTTAATCCAGATAGATTTGCAGCTGGATTTTTAGTGGGGCTTGTTGGTAGTAAAGCGGTAGCAATAGCTGCAAGAAAGATGATACCACAGCTTTATAATAAGATCTTAGGCGCAGCTAAAAAGATGCCTCAAATGGCAAAAGATAATCCTAAACTTCTAGGCAAGCTTTATGCAAACGGCAAGGACGTAAGCTTAAATTCTTTTGCTGGAGAAAAGGCGATCACGGCAAACGTCGGCAAGCTAGATCAAGCTAAAGCGATGCTAGAAAAGGGCGCGGACGAGGTAGAAATTTGGCAAAAGACTGGGTGGTTTAAAGATAAAGACGGTGCTTGGAAATTTGAGATAGGAGACAGCAAAGCAAGGCTAAATCCAAATTTTAAAAGTGGCGGAAAGCTAGGAGAGTTACTGGAGCATGAAGAGCTATTTAAAGCATACCCTGAGTTAAAGGATATAAAAATTAAAAAGATAAGTGACGAAGGAGGAGAAAAACTAGGATATTATGACCCTAATAAAAAAGAGATAGCCATAAATAACATAGGTGATAAATCTACGCTTATGCACGAGGTGCAACACGCTATACAAGAGATCGAAGGGTTTGCGAAGGGTTCGGGTGCTAAAGGCGAAAACTACCGCCTAAGTCACGGCGAAGCTGAGGCTAGAAACGTTCAAAATAGGCTAAATTTAGGGGATAAATTTAGAGTAAAAATAGTAAAAGATAATAATCCAGCTATTGATGATAACCATATGTTTGATTATCATACGTGGATAAGAGACGAGAGTGACATAAAAACGTTTAAACAAGCTTACAATGACGATGGCGGAGGAGACCTTACCCCTGATTTTACAGAAGCTATGGCAAAAAAAGCTATTGATAGTGGTGAGATAACTGTATATAGCTCAAAGCCTATAAAAGCAGGTAATTTTGTGACGCCTTCAAAAATGGAAGCTAAAAGCTATGCTGGAAGTGGCAAGATATATGAAGAGAAGCTAAATTTAAACGATATATCGTGGATTGATGCATTGCAAGGTCAAGTAACTAGAAATAAAGATATACATCCGCATGAGACTTTTGACGTAAATCCAAATGAGACGATCGTAAGCAAAGAGGGCATTGTAAATTTAAGTAAAGAGCTTGAGAAAAAGTATATTTTAAAGGACGGAAGCATCAATGAAGCTGCCGTAAGAAAAGAGGCAGAGCCATTTATAGAAAAAGAATATAGCCTAGAGAATTTTAAGGCCGAGTTTCCAAACGGCAAGGTAGATACGCCGATAGGTGAGGTGGCTGTAAGTAATTACCAATTTGAAAAATTAAATTTTAAGGGTCGCGAAAAATACTTAGGGCTAATAAAACCGACTCTTGAAAGACCCGCGTTTGTAGTGGATTTTGAAGATACTACGTTTTTCTTTAAGCCTTTTAGAGATAAAGACGGCGTCGTTAAATTTGCTTCCGTGATCAAGGAAAGAGACGGAGGATTAGATGTAACTTCTAATTATCCTATGGCGAATAGAAAATTTGAGCTGATAACAAGAGAAGGCAAAGTAAGATATGTCCAAGGCTCTGTGGCGAAGCCCGTAGAACACTCCTTGGACAATAACGTCCGAAGCTCTGGCGGCCTAAAGCCCATAGAACACTCTTCGGACGGTAAAGGCATTATACAGCAAAACGAGGAAAAAGTCTATCACAGCCGCAATATAGAAGAGATAAAGCAAGAGCATCCAAACGTAGAAAAAGAGCTAGACGAGAGTATAGCGGCTATGAGAAAAGAGAGCTTTAATGACGTAAATTTCAAAGATGATCTAATAAATAAAATCAATGCAAAAGATATAACCACCAAACAACTTGGTAAAAGCGTAGATCTAAGCGATAAACAACTAGCTGTCTTAAAAAATGATATAAAAAATGCAGACTTTAAGGTAATCAGCGATAGTAAAATTTACTTTGACAAGATGGGCAAAGATGGAGATAAAAAGAGATTTTTTATAGATATGGCAGAGGATGGAAAAGTAAGAGTGGATGGGTATAGTAAAAAAGGTATAGATACTATCCCAGTAAGACAAAGTGCGCTTGAAGAGCTTGCAGGAGTTGGAGATAGGGCAAGGCTAAAAAATATGAGCTTTGAGGTAAAGGCGGCGTATTTTAATGAGCTAGATCCTATCAAAAAAGAGGCGATACTAAAGACGGCTGAGCTAAACAAGCTAAAAAAGGCAGCTCAGAGCGGAGATAAGGTTGCTGTAGCTAAATTTGAAGAGTTTAAGGCTAGAAATTTAGATGAAAACGGAAATATAAAAGACGGACTAAGCTTGTGCTAAATAAAACCGGAGGGGACAAAATCTTAATAGGCCGCTTTAAAAGCGGCCACGATCAATATGCCTTGACTGTGATAGCCAAAAGCAGTATAATCGCTATTAAGATTTTTGTGAGCAAATAAACTCACCTCCTTTCAGAGGCAAATTTAAGCTCGGAGGTTGCCGCCTCCGGCTTGACCTCTATCTGCAATTATACATATTTTTAGCAAGCTTATCTCTTAACCAAATTTAAAAATAAATTAAAAGGAATAGGTATGCAAAAATGTCCATTAAAAGAGATCCAAAAAAGATCAAATAAGCTGCTTGATCGCTGGGCACTAAAGGTTGATGATGCCTTTGATAAGGCAAGTGAAAAATTAGACGAGACTGCAAAGTGGATCGATGAAAACATACCATTTGCTGGCGAGCTACTAAACATAAGAGAGCATGGCAAAGAGATAGATGAGCTTTTGGGGGAATATCATAGAACAACGGCTGCCATATATACTCAAGCTGGGCAGTTTAAAGAGTATCTAGGAAAGCTTAGCTTAGAAAACAGAAAGGCGATGTTTAAGGCACTTGATGGCGAAATGGATCCTGGCGAGCTGCCTGAGCACGTAAGGCCGCTATACGAAAAAGTGCGTAAGACTATCGATGATGGGGCGCAGGCTCTAGTTGATGCTGGAGCGCTTGAGTCAAAAAATGTCATCAAAGACTACATCAAACACTACTATAAAAAGCATATGGATGAGGCAAAGGAGAATAGCCGTATCGCAAAGGCGCTAAGGCAAAGTAAATTTTTTGCTAGAAAGCAGATGAGTTGGGAGCAAAAGCAGTTAAGACAGATCGAGGATGATGCGGCTTTTGCGGTGACAAACACGATCTTAGAGCAAAAAAAGCAACTCCTTAAGGCTCAAACCCTAAAGCTGTTTGCGGATAAATTTGCTAAAGACATGCCACCTGAAGGTGTTGATGGGCTAAAATGGGCAAAGATGAGTGATGAGAGTGCTGGCGGTGGCATCAAAAAGTATGGAGCACTAGCTGGCAAATATGTCCCAGAAGATGTCGCTAAAGCTCTAGCAGAGGCTGAGATGCTAGGGCGTGAGATGGCAAAATTTAACAATATGTATTTTAAACTAATCGATCACATCAAGGTAAATGTGACTGTAAAAAATCCCTTTACGCACCTATATAACTTTGGCTCAAATATGGCTCTAGCCTTTTTGCATGGAGACTTTAACGAGGCTATGAAGACAACTGCTGCATTGATGAGAGGAGATAAGCAGTTTAAAAGGTGGGAAACTTTGGCTAACTCGCTAGGGCTTGATAGTCATCTAAGCGACCTTGAAGGTCTGGTAAAGCCTTTGCAAAGTGAGGCAAAAGATGGCATCTTAACCAGGGCGCTAAAAGAGGCGTATATGGCTGAGGGAAGCTGGAGTGGCGAGAAAGCAAGGTATTTTTACTCGATGGAGGATAAGGTATTTAAGATAGCTAGGTTTAAGAAAAATCTTGAGATGATCGCTAAAAACAAGGGTTTTGACGTAAATGACTTTAGTAAATTTAGTGCAGATGAGCTAAAGGCTGCGATGAAAGATGCGCAATATTCGTATGTTGATTATTCTACTCACTTCAATGGCACTCTAAAAATGCTTGATAAAACGGGGGTTCAGCCTTTTTTACACTATACTGTAAAATCAACTCCGATGGTGGTAAAAGCGGCTTTAAAGCGACCAGATAGATTTTTGATGATGCAAGCTGTGCTAGCTTTTTTTGGTGGCAGTGCATGGCTGGGTGCTGATAATGAGCGAGATAATCTAGCAAAGCCAGAGTGGGCAGAGAGTGGCGCGCTGCCAAACTTGGTGGGTGTGAAAAGCTGGATGGAGTTATTTAATACTGGTTGGTATTTTAACTCTGGCCGTTTGGTGCCTGGCTTTAGGTTTGATGGATTTGACAAACTAGAGTTTAATGGAGGCTTTGTCGGAGGCGCTATAAACATAGCAAGTGGCAAGAGCACGCTAGGCTATAAGATAGAAAGTGATGATGATCCTAATGCCGTAAAAATAACAAAAAGAGTGCTAGAGCTAACAAAAAGCTACTTCCCACCGCTCTCGCCTCTTGGACGCTACGGACAACAACTAGGAGCGCAGGGTGTGGCTGATATCACTGGAGCTGACATCGCACCAAAAGACTACAATAAAGAGGAGCTAGGCTTTGGCGGTATAATAGCAAGAGGTGCTGGCGTGAGGCGCTTTGATAAAGAAAAAGAGTATGGCAAGGAGTTAAAAAAGGCTAGAAAAGAGTATGAGCAGTTTGTGCCTGTAAAGATACCAAACTCAAAAGATGAAGAGAAGGTGACAAAGGCAAAAGCTCACAATGAGAGGATCGCAAAGCTAAGCGTGGAGGATCTGCGCGAGGCTAAGGCGAGGGCGGAGGATAAATTTAAACGTATAAAAGAGGCTGCAAGTGCCGACGGCGTGAAGCTAGACATAGGGCTTTTAAGGCAAAGCAGGCAAGGTGGCGGTGCTTTTGGAAGCTCTAAGATAAAATTTCCAGAGTAAAGGGTGCTCCTTTGCTTTTAATAAGATTTCGGTTATAATTAACCTACAATTCACCGGGGGCGCTTTAAAGCCCTCTTACTGACTAAACTATGGCTATACGTTTGCCAACTGCGTTTAGATAATTTACAAGAGTTGAGTATTTCATATCTAAATTTCCGCTTTCAATGCGAGCTACCGCGCTTTGTTTAACACCCATAGCTTTTGCCACTTGTGCTTGTGTCATCTTTGCCTCAGAGCGTGCTTTTAGCAGCTCATCTATCAACTCAAATTCTTTATCTAATGCGTCATACTCGCGTTTAAAGTCAGGATTTTTTAGTTTCTTTTCTAAAAACGTATCAAAGTCTATCATTGTCATTTTTAAACTCCTTTAACCTAGCTTTGGCTAAATTTAGTATATTTTTAGGTATCTTTTGGCTCTTTTTCTCATATGTCAGTAAGATGATTATCGTTTTGCCGTTCGAGTAACAAAATACACTTCTAGCGATACCGCTTGCGGCTTTGGCTCTAAGCTCAAATAGTCCATCCTCTAGGTTTTTGGTATGCGGCTCGCCTAAATTTGCTCCATAAATTTTTACTCGTTCAAATAGCTTAAGCAGTTTTGCTTGCAGATCGTAACTGATAGCTTCAAATTCATCTACTACGGTTTGATTTAAAAATTTTATGTTCCACATGTCTTTTCCTGAGATTGTGCTTTATAACATATTTGTTATAAATAAACACTTAAAATATAAGCCACAATGGCGCTATGCGTCTATAACCTGGGTTATGTTTATAGCTGTCTTGGCAAGAGCAAATGCGCAAGGTGTGGCTAGCTAGGTGGCGAGTGCGAGGCGCTTGGTGCGGTTTAGCTTTTGCTTAGGGGGAGAGGGCGCAAGTTCGAACACTAGTAATGCCAAAGCAGATAATGAGATAGCTTGTCGGAGTGGGGGGGAGAGTGTGAGTTTTTGAGAGCAAACCCAGCCCATTTTGTGGCTTTTGGCTTGGTTTTGGTGTGGTTTTGTGTGGATAGTTGGCTTGGTTTTGTGGTTTTTTGATATGCGACTGGCGTGGTTTTGGCTTGTTTTGTAGCTTTATGGTGCATAGGCCGCCGCTGTTTTTGGTGTATGGCGTCTATTTTGGCCAGATATTTATTTTGGCCAAATATTTACTGAGTAAAAAAATAAAAATTTGCACGCTGGTCGTTGTCTATTTTTTACTTTTTTGGTAAAAAAACGGCTTAAGGTTAGCTCGCTAAAAATGGCTAAAAAATGGTTTGAAAATTTAGTGATGGAAATTATACTTTTCAATACTATATTTTAAAGAGTGCCTAAAATAGGGCTTTTTCGAGTAGTAAAGAAAAGTGGTTTAAGGTTAGAGCGGGCAAATTTGGCTAAATTTTAATGAAAAATGGCGATTTTGTTTAAGGTTGGAGCGGATTTTTGCAAGGTGGATTAGTTTTATTTTTTAAGCTTTGTGGTTATTTGTAGTGCGATTTTTATAGCGTGATGATGCGGAATGCTTGGGCGCTCTAACTTTGGGCGAATGCGTGGGAATGTAATGGGTTTGTGGTTGCGAAAAATTACGAGGAAATTTAATGTGCTTAGTTGTTTTTGCGTGAGCGTGCTGGCTGTGTTGGCTTGGCTGGCGTGGTGTGTTGGTTGGTTTGTGTGAGCTGCTTGCTAGATCAAAGCTAGCTATAAAATCTTTGATAGGGGGGGGCTATGAACCCATTTGACCTGCGCCACATAATACAACGGTCACACTAAAAATTTTAAAATTTTTCAAACTTTTTTCATATTGTTGGCGGTTAAAATGGCAAAATGCCCCAAAAAACGCACTTTTATCTAACCTGCTTATAAAAAATAAGTAAAAATTTTCTTTGGCAAGCCAGCCGCTTGGACGCGCCAGCGTTGGGGCTTGCGAGTGGGTAGGGGTCGAGCTAAAAGGGTGGTTGTTGGTAGGACTGGTTGATGTGCGATTTTGGGCTTTAGGCTTGCAAGAAATGGCGAGTTTGTGAGTTTTGGGCGGAAATTTATAGGGTTCTTGGCTTGGTATGTCAGCTTTGGAGCTTATGGCAGGGGGCGAGTTTGGTGGCGTTGGGGGTTGTGGGCAGGACTGGTTGATGTGCGATTTTGGGCGGAAATTTATAGGGTTCTTGACCTGGTATGTCAGCTTTGGAGCTTGCGAGCAAGGCAGGTTAAGGAGTGAGTTTGGTGGGTGGTTGTGGTGAGCTAGTTAGTATTTAGGCTAGCGAGTGAGTAAGGGCGAGTAAAAAAGGTGGTTACAGCGATAAAGCCTCGCAGGACGGGTAGGCTAGGGCTTTAACTCTTATAAATTTTAAGAGCATAAGCCCCTTACTTTAAAAAGTCATCTTCTCTATAAAGGGCTTTAGCTCTTTGACATTTGAGAGCATAAGCCCTATAGCTACGCCAGCGCCAAGAAGGACTGCGCTAAAGATCATATAAGCTAGCATGATCTCATCCTTTTTATTTTGGCTTTGAGCCTTTTTATCTTCGCTCTTAGCCGCTCCTCTTGTGCCTCGTTATCGCGTGCGAATACTTTTAAAAGCTCTAGCGCCTCGTTAAATTTAGCCCGCAACTGCTCATTTTCATAAGCAAGCTCCGCAATTCTAGTTATATACTCTCTCATATTCCGCTCCTTACATTGTTTTGGATATTGCCGTCGCCTATCTGGCTGTTTCCATTAACTATCACGCATCCCTCGTTATCACAAATTTGCGTTATAAGCACCGGCACGATAAAGACATTTCGCTCGTCTGGTGCAAGCTGGTCTAGCACGCTTCTTAGCCTAGCTATGATCTCATTTGTGTCATCTGTATTTAGAGCCATAAAGAGCTCATTTTTAAAAGGGTTTTCTTTCATAGCTTGCTCGCTTCTATATAGTTTTTTATCTTTCATCGCCTTTTACCTTTATAGTTGGGATGTAGTATTTTATGGGTTCGTTTGCGCTCTTTTTTAGGGTTGATATGTAGTAAAAGAGCTCATCTTGCACGGTCTTGTTTGCGGCGTAGATGGTCTCAAGCTTTGCTACTATGTCGTTTATGATCTTACCTTGACCTTGCATATAGCCCCACTTCTCGCTTTGCAAGTTAAAGTTTTCATGCTCTTTGCCTTCTAGCTCTTGTTGCAGTGCCTCTACCTTGCTCTCGAGTGAGCGGTAATAATCAAGATCATCGCCGTTTGGTATCTGCTTGTTTATGCGCTCTAGCTCCTCTTCTAAAAATCTCGTCCTACTTCGTAGCTCTTCTAGCTCTGGAGTGGTCTTTTTGTTTAGTTTATCTCTTAGATCTTGCATGGCTTCATATCTTGCCTCGCTCATTTTCTTTTCAAACTTTAGCTTGGAGCGTAGATCGTAAATTTCTCTATACTTCTCATCCGAGCTACTCTCTAAGAGCTTGATCTTCTCACCTAGCTCACGAGAAGCTTTTAGCTCATCCTCTAGCTTTTTTAATGACTTTTCAAGCTCAGCCTCTGCCCATGAGCGGAAATTTTTAGCCTCTTTAGAGCGGATAAACATACCTAGCTTGATGATGCCTCGAAGTGTCCATTTGATAATTTCTTGTTTTCCGCCTTTGGTCTCTTCTGAAATACAGACGAAATGGATGTTTTCGACTATTTCATCGGCATGGTCGCGTTTGTGTATTCTTATGTTTGTTATGGAAGTCCCGTAGCGTTTGGCAACGTATTCGGTGGTGAATGTTTGGGAATTTAAAATTTCGACTTGGGTGTTAGAAAGTGATAACTCTTGCATTTTTTATCCTTTTAAGGTAATTGATTGAAAGAATTATATAACTATAAAGGTATTTTGTCAATAGTATTTATAACTTTAAAGTAAAATTTTATTTTTTTAAGATACTTATAGGGTATAAAAAGCGTGTCGAAAATATCGACGGGCTATTTTTAAATAGAAAGATTACAAAGCGCATAAGGATTTCTTATGTGCTATTTTTAATCGTCGAAAATCTCGACAATTAAATTTTTAATAGTCAAGAACCCCGACTTATTGTTTTTTAAAAAAAAAAGGGGGGGGGTAAGAATTCCTTACCCCCCTTGCTTCGCTTCGTCTATCAGGGCGAAACCTTGGGTAAATTTATCGAGCCTTCGCTTGATACGCTCGTGCTCTATCAATAGCTCCATAAATTTAACTGCCATTTGGCTCGGCTCGTCGCCGCTACTCCACTTTGCGGGCATATTTTGATGAACACCCATCTTCTCCGCTAGCTCTCTTTGGGTTAAATTTAACTCCTTACATACTCGTTTAACGATATTTTCCTCGCTCATCGCTTATCCTTTACTTTTTTAAATTTTTGCATTATAATCGCTTTTACATTCAAGGCGGTGCTTTAACCGCCACCTTTTAAATACTCCAAAATTTTATCATCAAAGCTTGTTAAAATATCATCTAAAAAGGCATTTATGTTGTTTGGCTCTATGCCTATGATCTGTCCGTGTAGCTTTGTAGATAGCCTTGGCGTGCTATTTTCGTTTAGTTTGTATAAATTTTCAAAATGAAAAGCTCGGTTGCGGATGGTGCGTATAAGTGAAAACGTTATGGATGTTTTTTCGAAATTTAGCCATTTGTGTTTTTTGTTAAATTTTGAATACTTTAAAAAGTCAATATCTTTAAAATTTACGATCTTGTTTTGAATGCAATGCGTGTTTAAAAGCTCCACCCAATACCCAAGCGTTTGACGTGATATAAATATATCATCTGTGATATTTAAAGCCTTGGCTACTTTGTTTCTAGTGACTATCTCTATGATACCGAGCTTTGGCGCAATATCTCCGATAAGTAAGATGTTTTGCCTATGCTCGTCATGGTTTAAATAGCCTGATAGTCTAGCTTTAGAAAAAAGTGCCAATAGATCGTTTTCGTTCATTTTTAACCTTGTTAAATTTTAGACTAGATTATAAAAAAAACTAGCTTAACCATCGCAATATGAGGTTATATTAGAGATGTTTAGGTGATGAGACTGCTGAGGCTTCTAAAAATGCCATGATCTCGCTTGTGGAGTAGAGGACATTTTTGCGAGTGACGGCATACTTTTTAAATTTACCATCCCTGACGTAGCGCCATAAGGTCACGGCGTTGCACTTTAGAAGCTCACAAGCTTGCTTAGTGGTGATAGGGTCTGTTATAGGTAGAAGTGGTGTCATAGTTTATCCTTTAAATGTTTTCAATGTAAAAATAGGCTAGGTTTTGGCTATCCTCGGCTTCCTTGCGGTATTTCGTATCATAGCTTTTGTTTAAGATGTAGGCTATCTTATCTTTGTTGCAAGCGTAAAATTCCGCCAGTATGGGAGCTAGGCGCTGACCTTTGCGGTTGTTTGGTGCAAATTTTAGATAGAGCAGGTCACAAGCAAGCTGTGGCGCTGTGGTGCTAAAGTCGCTTTTACAGATGCTAGCTTTGTTTTCAAGGGCTGTTATCTGAAGATCTATGCGCTCTTTAAAGGCGTGATAGTGCTGCACAATAGGCGACATAATTGTAATCAACTCATCTATAAATTTGCTCGCTTTTTTGTTGATAAATAGCCCCAACTCTTGCGTGCTATCCATCTTTAAAAATGAGTAAGCCATCACAAAGATGGCCGCGTCTTTTAGCTCGTTTGTGGTCATTTGTTTTTTAACCCCATAGTAGCAAGAATATCGCCAGCATCGTAGATAGTGTAGTCTTTGATAAAGGCGTGCCTTATCTCTATGCCGATGCCTTCTGAGCCTAAGATGAGCCCTTTGTCACAAGTTTTTTCACTTGGGACAAATAAAGCACCACAACTATCAAGCTGTTTTAGGCAGATAGCCATAACCTCGGGGTAGCTTAAATTTCTATAGGCGGAGTTGTTTAAAACTGGGCTAAATAGCTCATACTTTTCATCGCCGTTAAAATACTCATTGGCTTCTGCTAGGGCTTTGATAGCTACCTCTCTAGCCTTTTTCTTATCATCTTTAAAGACTGAGTAAGGGCTACAAACGTAAATTTTAAAAGTTTCCATGCTAGTCCTTAAAATGGTATCTGCTCATCATCTACATAAAATGTAGTCTCGTCGCTAGGTGGCACATCTTGTTGCTCGCTTCGTCTAGGTGCGTTCCAAACAACGTCATATAGCACGCCCTCTTTGGCGTTTTCGCCAGCGTTAAAAAGAGCTATATAGACTTTATAGCCTGGCACTGCTGGCGTCTGTATGTAGCCACTTAAAAAACTTTTGGTGCCATCTTTGCTTTGTCTGCCCCATAGTGCGCCTATTATCTGTCTACCGCCCTCGTAGCCTTTTGGCTTTTGAAGGGCTAGCTGAAAGCCTGGAAAGTCTTTATTTTTCTGCCTATCCTCTGCGCTAGTGCTAAGTATGACAACCTCTATGGGTCTTAAAAATGGGATCATGATAGTCCCGCCTGTGTAGCCGATCTCCTCGCCATCAGCGTTTTTATAGCTTTTGCGTTTAAAATAGCCTACGTTCATCTTCTCTCCTTTATAAATTTGCTAAATTTTGAAATATCGCTAAGATAATAACCAGCGTAAAAGCTAGTAAAAACCTAAGAGCTAGCTTTTTCATCTTGAACCTCTGCGTCGATAACGTCATCTTCAAACTCGACCTTGACCCCATTTAGGCGAGACAAGAGCTGCTCGGCTGAAACTGCCTCTGGTGGCATGATAGCTAGGCGGTCAAGCATCTTTTCGCTTCTGCCAGCTGAGAGAGTAGAGATAAATTTCGCTCGCTCAAAGTCCTCGGCGCTAAGTGTGCCAGTCTCTCTTTGTCTAGCTACGATGCGCTTTGCTTCGCTCTCCATGATCTCATAGCTAGCAGCTAGCAAGACGTTGTTTCGCTCAATATCAACCTTGGTGTTTTTAACTACCATTTGCAGGCTAGATCTTTGAAGTAAATTTCTAGTTTGCTTATCTTCGCTCATGGCTAGAGTTACTTTATTTTGTAAAGCTTGCGTCCAGTTAAAGTCCTTTTTCCAGCGGTTTATAGAGCTGCTTGATCCTTTTAGCCCTAAAGCTTCTAGCTTTGAGGCTAGTTGCTCCTCACTAATAGGCTTATAATCGCTCTCAAACGTCGCACTTTCAAGGTATATCTCAAAAGCCTTTTGCTGAGTTTCATTCATCTGTTTCATGCTTTTTCCTTTTTGTGTCTTAGCTGTCTTATCAATGTCTTAGATATGATAAGACACTTAAAGCCCCTAAAAATCGAATTAAAACTAACTTGTCTTATTGTCTTATCTTTTTTCCTATATTGCTCTAGAAAAAAAATATTAAAATAAATTAAAAAAAATATATAAAAAAAGATTAAGTAACAAAAAATAAAGCAATATGTGCAAAAAGTGCTAAGACAATAAGACACTCCTATCAAAACCACGATAAAAAGGGCTTTTGCCTGTCTTATCTTAGATAAGACATTGATAAGACAAGATAAGACATTTTTAAATAAATAATAAATATAGCTTTTGTAATCAATCAACATCTGGAGCCGCTCCGTTTGCTTGATAGATATTCATAGCCTCTATCATTACTTGTGATCCACTTATGCAAATCGAATCAAAATCTAAATTTGCATCGCTAAGTTTAATGCCAAATGTGCAATAAGGCTTATTTGACGTTATGCCAGTGTAGATAGTAGAAAGACGCTTTTGCCCTTTGGTTACTACTATATTTTTTAAAAGCAATTCTTCTTTAAGTGTTCCAAAGAATTTTTGTTCTTTCATCGCAACGCCACCTTTGCCCTCGACATATGACTTATAAACTTGATATAAATAAGTGTTTGGCACGAGCCAATTTGTATCAGCTACAATGGCATCCTTGACAAATGTTCGCATAGGATTTACTTCATCTTTATACTCTTCTATCTCGCCAAGCATTCGTTTAGACTTTGTAAATTTGCCTTGAACTATTAGCCTATCAAGTCCTTCCATAGCCAAAGAAAATATCCCACTCATCTCATCAGCAAAGCGATCAGATAAATTTCTAATCTTCCTATCGTCTTGAATCTCTGTATCAAATGTCAAAACTAGCATACGTCTAAAAAAGCCGTTGTCTAGGTTTTGTTTTGGTTTTTCATTACCAGCAAAGGCAAGCTTTGGCTTTTCGCTAGGCGGAAGGCTAAATGGTGTTTCACCCTTTGGGTTTATGCTAACTTCATCTTTTGCCGAAACTAGAGTTTTTAAAACTGAGAGCTGACCTTTATCGGTTCCGTTTTTATCTATCTCTGCGCCGATATTTAAAAATTTGCCCACAAGCGCATGTGTCTGGTGTCCTTCAAACTGCTGAAGCTGAAGCGATGAGACATTTTCAGCTCCGAAAAAATCTCTAATAACACTTAAAATAACGCTCTTGCCATTGGCGCCACTTTTGCCATATAAAAATAAGAAGCTTTCAAAATCATGGCTAGGTAAAAAGCAGTAGCCTATAAACTCCATAAGCGTCTTTCGGTCATCCTCGTCTGGCAAAACTTGACGCAAGAAGTTGTGCCATTTGTGGCATTTTGCACTTTTGTCATAGTTAAATTCTAAGATGTTTAATGTCGCATCACGTGGATCGTGCATAGGTTTAAAGGTTCTCACGCCATTTTTACTAATAAATAGTGTGCCATTTTTAAAATTTACTATGCGACGCGCATCATCTCTTCTTACAAAATCTAGCGGTCTTGCAGTATTTAAGATATTATCTATGATTTCTTTTGCATTTTTTGCGCTAGCTTTTTTCTTATCTACGCAGGCTTTATTCATCCAGTGCTCTTGGATGAAGTAGCTAAGCGTTGATAGGTCAAGTTTAGCGTAGTGGGTTTTTGTCCAAAAGTATAGCTCGCCGTGGTATTGTGCTGTTTTATAGCCTAGTTTATCAAGACTTTTTCTAAAACTCTCTGTCATATCGGTGATGTGAGTTTGGTGATAGTTGGTAAGAACTGTTTTGTTTATATATAAAAGTTTGTCCCAGACCTCACTAAATTTATCAAAGTCGCCTTTTTCTCCATCCTCTAGTAAAAACCCCTCAAAATAAGATTTTTTAAATCGGTCATACTTTTCGCCAAATTTTTTCTTAAGCTCTTTTGCCTGTTTTAAAATGGCTTGGATATATTCTTCATCTAGCTCGCCCTTGACATTAAATATATTTACGTAGTTTCCATCTTCATCTTGAGCTAAAATTTCTCTAAAAATTTCATCAAAATGCTTAACGATCTTTTTAGTTTTATACCTCTCAAGCTTTTCCGAAAGCTCTGGGAAGTATTCGCAGATCTCGTCTATGATGATATTTGTCGGCTCAAAGCAGCTAAACGCCACCGTCTCAAGTGGGCTAGCGCTTTGAAATTTAAAAGCATTGTCATGCAGATAGTCGCTGATGTCATAGCCTTTTGAAAGGTTTTTGCCTACCATATAAAATAGCACTATGCGAACGCTTCTAGCTACATCTTTGATCTCGTAAAATTTCTTTATCGCATTTTCATATCCAGCCTCATCGTGGTCAAACCATATAAAGACGTGCTTATCTCTTAAAAGCTCTTTATACTCTTGCCAGCTAGCAGTCACGCCGCCAAGCGTCAAAGCGCAAGTGTTAAAGCACATTAAATTTAGTGCATCCTTTTCGCCCTCGCAGATGACTATGGTACTACCTTGATAGTCATTGTAAAAATTTAGCGGAAATGGGCTAGCGTGTGCGCCACTTTCGCCTATCCACTTTCCAGGCATTCTCTCACTTGTTAGCTCGCCTTTGCTAGCATCATAGGCAAATTTCTCCCTATACTTGATATTTACCGGTGTGCCTTTAGCGTCTCTTATGATGATGGCTAGGCTTTTATGCTCAAAGCTATATCCTATAAGCTCGCGGCTATATGGATCAAAGTTTTTGCCAGGTATCGGAAAGATGGCTGAGATTTGATCTTTGATGAGATCATAATTTTTAAGCTTGTTTTCCACGAGCTGAGGGGCTGTTTTGGCTAGTCTTGCTTTTAGGGCAAGCTCTTTTTTAGCCCTTTGCTCAGCCTCTTTTTTCATACGAGCTTCATTTTCAGCCTTTAAAATAGCTTGATGTGCTTCGTAGGCTGCTTTTTCTTCTTCGCTCATCTCTTTTGCATTGATCGTGTTTGGTATACCAAAATGATCGCAAACTTTTTTAGCAGCTTGAAGTGGAGAGATATGCTCTTTTAACTCAACAAATTTTGTTATATCACCACTGGCACCGCATGCAAAACACTTGAAAAATGCACCGCCACTATCGGAGTTTATGCCAAAGCTAGGGGTGTTGTGTCCATGATCGTGAAGCGGACAAAAGGCATTTGTGCCTTTAAACTCTACACCGTAGATACTTTTTACAAACTCGATAAAATCATGCTTTGATACGGTTTGTTTTATTGTCTTAAAAATGTTATCACTCATCATCCACATCCGCAAAGAGGTTGTTCTCTCTTATAAATTTCTTTAAAATTTCTATGACCTCTTGTGCAAACTCGGGGTTTTTGAAGCGAAAACGCCTAAAGTAAAAGTAGATAGCGGCTTTGTTTTTGCCAGTATGTTTGGCTACGTAGTCAGCTATCTCGCTCTCACTTGATGCACATTCAAGGGCTTTGTAATACATATCTGCCACTTCATCAAAATGTGGGCAGAGGTAGTTTTGTTTCACGAAAAGGGCGTGCTCGTATATTTTAAAGCGATCATGTCTGTCATGCTTGCGGTCAAGATAGCTTAAATTTTGTAGATTTTTCTTGCACGTTTCAAGTATGCTGGCGTGATCTACACGTATATACTCCCTCATCGCACTCATGCTAGCCCCTTTTTTTGAAAAGCAAAGCTAATATGCCAAGCGTCAGCATAGCACCGCCTACAAAAGCACAAACAACCACGGCAATAACGCTTAAGGCAAATTGCTCAGTCATTTTTAATCCTTTTTTAATCAAATTCACTCTTTTAACTCCTTTGGGATATAATCAAATCACGAAACGAAACCCCAAAGGAGCTAAAACAATGGATCAAATCAAAGAAAAATACGACGAGCTAACGTCTGCCGATCTTTCTAAAATAGCCGCCGAACTGACGGCGGTCGCCGTATCAAACGGCGCGCTAAACGACATCAACAAAGGCGACGTCGTTAGTAAGGTATCTCAAGTCTATAAAAAGATATTTTTTGAGATAACTAAATTTGAACTCGCAGACGTTGAGTCATAGCCATCCGTAAAACGCGCCTACGAAACGGTAAGCGCGTTTCATCCTATCGTTGGGCGCGAAATTCATCCCCACGCCGCACTCATTTTTAAAGATCTTTATAATCCTAACTATGGCGTCAAGATCGCCGCCGTTAAAGCCCGCTTTTCTAAACGCATGCGCCATCTCTTCTTCTTCGGTTAAAGCACAAACGCGCACATGTTTGTCGGTTTGGTTTTTAAGCTCAGACATTAATATCCTTTAATCTTTTTGCAGAGGCGTAAGGCTTTTTCCATAACCTCCATAAATTCTGCAAAGTTATCTTCATTTTTCCTAAACATTGGGTTTACATAGTGATTTGGATTACGAACGATCTTTTCTGCTTCCATCGCCGCTTGTTTAAACAACTCATCTACAAAATAGTCCTCCAAAGATGGGTCAGAAGGATCAGATGGATCGCGTGGATCGCGTTCAGCTTTTTTCTTAGTCTTCAAAGAAGGTTTGGGTTGAGCGTATTTGGTTGGATTTTTCCTGCACTCCTCTTTGGCTTTTTCCATAACTTCAAAAATTTTCTCATCAGTAAAAAATCTCTGAGTGGTCATTTCGATAAAACGTTTTCCTGAAGAATTACACATCACTTCTCCTTTTATTAAAAATTTCGCCTTCGCCTTGGTAAATCCAGTTTTGATTGAGGTTGTATTTTTCACTAAGCCTCATCACCCACTCGTAGGGGATGAGCTTGCGACCACGTTTGACCTCATTAAAAAAGTATTTTGTAGTTTCAAGTAGTTCGCAAATTTCCACGAGATCTAACCCAAAAATCAGCCTAATGCCCTCAAGCCTTTCACCGACCTCTGTTAGAGAGATGTAATCACTTGCTTTACGCCTCATGAATAGTCCTTTTTTTAGCCAAAACCAGCTATAATCTAGGGTTAAAACAAAAGTTTTAATTTTAAGGCTTATTTTTAAAGCCTCTAAATCAAAAGTTTTTATTTTTAATGAGTTAATTATATACTCAATTGAAATAAAAGTCAATAGTATATTACTCAAAATTTTATAAAAGGAGTATAAAAATGGAAAATTTAGAAGCTATTTTGGCGAGAATGCGCGCTGTGCTCGGAGTAAAAACAGATAAGCAGATGTGTGAAATTTTAGAAATTCCATACAATACTATTACGACTTGGAAAGATAGAGGCAAAATTCCAAATGGCAAATTTTTGGAAATCGCCGCAAAGCTAAACGTAACGCCTGAATATCTAGAGAGCGGAACGCATATATCAAATAACACCAACTCCGTGATCGTAAACGGCAGCAACAACGGCAGCATCGTAAACGGACATCAAGTAAAAGTAAGCGACGAATTTATGGAATTTGCGGAGCTGTTTAAAAAATACGGCAATAGCGAACTGCTCAAACAATGGACTGAGAGCTTGCTAAAGATTAAAGAAGTGATAAAAGGATAGCTATGAGAGGCGAAAATAGTTTATTTGAATTATTGTTTTGCCTATTTATTCTTATTATACTTGGGCTATTTATCGTATTTTTACAAAAAATAAATAAAAAATTAAATATTTATTTTTTAGATGTTGTTGTTCGAACTTTATATGATAGAGACAACATAAAAAACGCATGGTTGTTTTTAATATTAATAATCGGGCTGTTCTGGTGGGGAAATACTTTGGCCGCTGTATATTTAATTTTTTGTAGTTTAATTATTTTATGGATGGCAATGCAGAAATTTATAGCAATAGACGAAGGGCGCGAACCGTCAAAAATGCCGTTTGATTTTGTTTGCGTGGTTACTGCTATCGGACTTATTTTTGTGATATTTGCAGGATCGATGTAAAAATATTTATAGGTGGTTTTTAAAATCCAATAAAGCCTGAAATTTGGCGAAGAAACGAATAAAAATAAAGCTAAAAGGAGATGGTGATGCTAAAGAAAATTTTAGCGTGTATATTAGTGGCTACAGTGGGTTTTGCATGGGACGGTTTTGATTGGGAAAAAGGTGATTACGTAGAAATCGAAAAGAATAACCTCGTTAGAAGCGGTAAAGATATAGAAATTTACGACTATAACGATGGCGGATATAAAGACGTGGAGGTGCTAAGTATAAGGAAAAAGTACAACGGTAAGGTTGAATTAGAGGTATACGATTACGAAGATGGCAAAGAAAGAACACTTGAGATGGATAGTTACCAAGACAAAAAAGACAAAAAAGATAACAATGACAAATATATTGATAATTTTTCATCAGATAGCTTTTTAAATAATTCAATGGAATATAATCAAAACGACTTATATGATAATACGTTTTTAAAGTAAGCAAAATTGTCATTGTGGTATCCCTATAACATAAAAAGGAGAAAAATAAACTATGTTAAGAAAAATTTTAACGTGTATGATCGCGCTGTTTGTTTTGGCTAGCGTAGCCGAAGGCGCGCAAAGAGTTCGCGGATACTTTAAGAAAAACGGAACCTATGTGATGCCGCACTATAAAACAAAAAGAGACGGCACGAGGCTAAATAACTACAGCACAAAAGGCAACATAAACCCATACACTGGTAAAAGAGGGCATAGAAAGTTGAGATAGTTTTTAGGAAACTTTCTAAAATTTAAAAGGTTGTTGTGCTGAATTTGATGCGTATTTTTTTATTAAATCAATGTAGGTGCTCTAGTCTTGACAGAGATAAAGACGGAATACCTTGCGAAAATTTGTGCAGGTAACAGATGGCAGGTATAAAATTTTTAGGAATATTTTTAATCCCTATTTTCTTGTTTGCGCTCGATGGTAAAGTCATAAGCGTAACGGACGGCGATACGATCAAAATTTTAACCTCTAAACGGCAACAAATCAAAGTAAGGCTATACGGTATAGACGCACCAGAGAAAAAGCAGCCTTACGGTACGGCCGCAAAACGATATCTGGCGGATCTTATCGCCGGTAAAACCGTACAAATAGATGAGCGCGGCAAGGATAGATATAAGCGCGTTTTGGGGATCGCGTATCTAGACGGCAAAGACGTAAACGAAATTTTGGTGTTAAACGGCTATGCATGGGCTTTTACGAAATACTCGAAAATTTATGAATCGCAAGAGCGGCAAGCACGAAGCAAAGGGCTTGGGTTGTGGCATGATAAAAATCCGATAAAGCCTGAAATTTGGCGGAAAATTTATAAATAGGTAGCATATGGGTACAAGAAAAATTAATATTTTTTATTCATGGCAAAGTGATTTGGAAGAAAAAACTAACAAAATAGCTATTAGGCAGTTTATTAAAGAGGCTATAAAGAGAATTAAACAAAATGATGACGATATAGAAATAATAATAGACGAAGATGCCAGAGATAATCCCGGTAGTAAAAATATAGCAGAGGAATTGATGAAAAAAATTCGTAATTCCGATATTTTTATTGCAGACGTCAGCATTATCAACGGGGACGGGGGAGAGGTAAGGAAAACGCCGAATCCTAATGTTTTGTATGAACTTGGCTTTGCTAGCTCTAGACTTGGGTGGGATAGGATATTGCTTATTTTTAACGATGGTTGCGGCTGTAATGTGGAAGATTTACCATTTGATATATATGGGCATAAAGTCATGAAGTATTTGATTAAGAGTACCTATAGTAAGGACGAGATAAAGAACACAATAAATCACTTTTCTTCTGGTCTTGGAAAGGCAATTGGATTAATATTAAAAAATAACCCGGAGAAAGAGTGGGATAAAAAAGAAAAAACTGACTCAGATATAAAAAGAGAACGAGATATTGTCGAAATAAATAAAATTATGGAAGGCTTTAATATAGAAGTTTTTAAAAATTTTATAGATTTATTGCCTGAAAAAATATGCGAAGATATATTCTATTTTGATGAAATTTTGAGTCGCTATTTAAAGAAGCCAATTCCCACCAAGCTATTTGATAAGGAATTGCAAAATCTATTTTATGAATTCTATTATCTTTTAAGTTTGTTGCTTGGCCAAGATCAGCATTATAATAGTAATTTTAGTTTAAGTTTCCACAATAGCATTAGTATGGATGAAAGAGTTGGATTTATGCAGGGAATGAATATAATTAAACAAGATTTTATAAAATGTCTAAATAGTATTCTTGATATATTAAGAGATAGATATATAGAAATAGACTTCTATGAAAATGACAAGCGAACGCTCAATGCATTCCTTGAATATACCAAGAAATTAAAAAAAGATTCTTAATTTATATGCTTTTTAGTAACCCATAATATAAACTATCCACAAAAAAGTGGAGAGTTTAGATGGATAATAATTTAGATTTAACCAGAAAAGCATTTAGCGAACTTGGAAATCATAAGGCGTTACAAACCTTGTGAAAAAGTTTCTTAAATTTACACTCTATGCAAAATAATATACAATAATTTTATACATTATTTTACCAACTCATCCAAATAATCTGCCCACCATTGCATCAATATCTTCATATCTGCTAGATTTTGAGCTCTATTGTAAGCTTCTCTTACCTTATCCTTGTCTTTGTGCGCAAGGCATCGTTCGATGATGTCAGCATGGCAACCATGTTCATTTCTTTTTTCGTTGGCCATAGTTGAAAACATCGCACGAAAGCCATGAGAAACGATTTCGTCTTTGCTATATCCCATGCGTCTTAGTGCTGTATTTAACGTATTTTCACTCATTGGACGGCTTTTGGATAGTGTGCTGGGGAAAAGATACCCCTCAGTGCTTCCGCAAATTTTGGTATAGTCTTTCAGCAAATTTACGACTTGATCGGCTAGTGGTAGTCTAAACGCATCTTTCATTTTCATTTTATCTGCTTTAACCGTCCAAATTTTAGCGGATAGATCAAACTCATCCCACTTGGCAGCTCTGACATTAAATGGGCGCATGGCGGTATAGATCGCAAGCTTTAATGCGACTTTTGTTTTTATGTCGCCATTATATCCATCTACTGACGCGAGTAACGTGTGTATCTCGTTTTCATCTGTGATAGTAGGGAAATTTTTAGGCTTTGCGGTTTTAAAGGCATATTTGAAATTTATATCGGCCACGACGTTGTGAGCGATTATCTCATAAGTGACGGCATATCTAAAAATTTGATTTAGCAATATAAATACACGCTTGATGGTTTCTAAATTTCCAGCTTTTTCTATGATCTTTAATACATCTATTATTTCTACTGCTTTTATATTGTCCAATGGCCGATCGCCTAAATACGGTGCAACGTGCTTGTTAAAAATCAAATTTTGTTTTTTTAAGTAGTTCTGAGTTATGTTTGCGGATTTTATATCTAGCCATTTTGCAGCGATATCGTTTAGTGTTGTTTTGCTACTCTTTTTACTTACTAGCGGATCAATACCATCTAGTATTTGAGCGGCCAACTCCCTGCGTTTTTCTCTGGCGGCTGAGAGGCTAAGGTCTGGGTATCTTCCTAATGCCATACGACGCATTTTTAATGTAAGCGGGCTTTTATACTCAAATGCAAAAAATTTACGACCACTTGGCTCGACAAATATAAATAAATTTTGTCCGTCGGACTTTTTATAAACTTTATCTTTTGGTTTTAAGGCTCTTATGGCTGTATCCGTTAAGGGAGGGTTGATCTTTGGCATTTTTGTCCTTTAAATGTCCGCAAGCCCCTAAAAATCAAGCGGCGATTTTTTACGGACATTTTTTAACGGACAACGTTTTATCTCCTAAATTATCCGTAAAAAGTCCTTAAAGGCAATTAAAAAGGCTTAAAAACATTGAAAGCAATTTAAAGAAAAAAGATGTAACAAAGCTCGTATTTATCGTATCTTTTGAAAGGTTTTTAAAAAGATTGAAAGGGATTGAAAATTGTAAAATGGTGGGTTCACCAGGACTCGAACCTGGGACCATCCGGTTATGAGCCGGATGCTCTAACCAACTGAGCTATGAACCCACAGTTGAAAGAAAACCGTATTATACAAGAAAAAGCTTATCTAAATATAAAAATAGCCTTTTTAATATGACGTATAAAAACGAACAAATTTAAAAAGAAAAAGCCCTAAAATAGGGCTTTTAAATTATTTATAATTTTTTATCGCAGCGTCTAAAATCTCTTTTGCAGCGTTTGCGTCTTTAAATTCTTTCACTTTAACCCATTTATTTGGCTCAAGAATTTTATAAGTTTCAAAGAAATTTTTGATCTTATTTAGTGTCGCAGCTGGCAGGTCTTCGTAGCTTTTTATCGCCTCATATCTTGGATCGATCTTTGTAACTGGCACAGCCAAAAGCTTCTCATCCATGCCTGCTTCATCTTCCATCACCAAAACGCCTATCAAACGGCAAGGGATGACGCTACCAGCTTGGAGTGGATACTCGTTTAGCACCAAAATATCAGCTGGATCGCCGTCAGCTGCAAGTGTGTTTGGCACAAAGCCGTAGTTTGCTGGGTAGAACATCGCTGAGTAAAGCACGCGATCAACTACGACTGCACCGCTATCTTTGTCGATTTCATATTTGATATTTGAGCCATAAGGTATTTCGATTACAGCATTGATTTTGTCTGGGTTTGAGCCAAATTTGATCTTTGAAACGTCCATATATTCGTCCTTTTTATTAGAAATTTTCGTGATTTTAGTATTTTTTGCATTAAATACTCGTAAATTTAACTACTTTACAACCTCTACACTATCTACGTCGATTTCTGTTTTTGTGAAGTCTTTATCTACTTCGCCTCTTATTCTTAAAGGCGTGTCCTCGTTAGCTGTTGCATTGCCCCATTTTTTGTTGTCAATCTCAACAACGATAGTGTCGCCATTTTTATCGGCAAATTCATACTTATCTGATTTGATGTGTGACTTTATCTTGCCCTCAAGCATGACTTTGGCATCGTCATTTAGTTTTAAAGCCTCTTTTACGCTTATAACATTTTCGCTTTTATGCTTTGAGACAAAGCCTCCAGCCATTGCGATGCTAGCAGCCAGTGAAGCGATGAAGATTTTTTCATTTTTATCCTTTTTGGTTGGTTGTTAAATTTAAAGGATATTACATTTTTAGTGTTATATAGATAGTAAGTTTTAAAACCTTGCACCTTTTGATGCAAGGTCTGTAAATTTATATAAGTTTAGCTAGTAAATTTTTGATGTCAGCTACGATCTCGTCGATGCCACGCTCGCCATTTACCACGTGAAGTAGCTCTTTTTCGCTGTAAAATTTGCGGATAGGTTTGATCGGATCAAGATATACTTTCATACGGTTGTTAAAGACTTCGTTGTTGTCATCAGCGCCTCTTGCACGGCCAAGTACTCTAGCCCTTGCCACGTCCTCGCTAACATCCACTTCGATGACACTTTTTAGAGAAATTTCATCTTGCTCGCTTAAGACTTTGTCAAGCTCGGTCATTTGCTCAACGCTTCTTGGATAGCCGTCGATTATGATGTTTGATTTATTCGAGCTTTTGATAGCTGAGACGATCGCATTTACGACAACTTCAAGTGGGACTAAATTTCCTTTTGAGATAAAGCCGTCTATTAGTTTGCCAAGCTCGCTACCACTTGCGACTTCAGCTCTTAAAAGATCGCCAGTTGAAAAGTGTGCAAATTTCTCATCATGCTGTGCAATGATCGATGCGTCTGTTGTTTTGCCGCTGCCTGGAGCGCCTATGATTAAAAATAAATTCTTCATTTTTTCCCTTTTTTATATTTTTTGAGCGCCTTTGAATGAGTTTGAAAATTTCACCCTGCAGCAGACTATATGTCTAGCTTTGGGATGAAATTTTCTACACAACATCCAAAATCATCTCAAAAATTTAATCTTTAAAATAAAATAACTCAAATTTAGACATCTAAAAGTCTAAATTTATTGCAAAAATTTTAATTCTTTTGCTCTTTTTCTCTTATCCTTAGTCCTAGCTCCCTAAGCTGTTCGTTGCTAGCGTAGCTTGGTGCCTTTGTGAGTGGGCACTGAGCGCGCTGTGTTTTAGGGAATGCTATGACGTCGCGGATCGAGCTTGCTTTATTTACAAGCATATTTAGTCTGTCAAAGCCGATCGCGATACCACCATGAGGAGGCGCACCAAATGTCAAGGCATCAAGCAAGAAGCCAAATTTCTCACGCTGCTCGGCTTCATCTATACCAAGAAGCTTAAAGACCTTTTGTTGGATGTCGTTTTTGTGAATTCTTATACTTCCGCCGCCAAGCTCAAAGCCGTTTAGCACGACGTCGTGAGCGATAGAGAGGATATCTTCAAGATCAGGCTCGTCTATATTTTTTGGCATTGTAAATGGATGGTGCATCGCAGAGTAGCTGCCGTCGTCATTTTGCTCAAACATTGGGAAGTCAAGCACCCATAAAAACTCAAGTCTATCTTGATCGATGATGCCCATTTGCTCAGCTAGGAAAATTCTAAATCGTCCCATATAATCAAGTACGATCTTCTTCTTGCCAGCGCCAAAGAATACGACGTCGCCAACTTTTAGCTCACATCTTGAGACGATCTCGTCAAGATCGCTTTGCTCGAAAAATTTGCAAAGCGGGCCTTTTAAACCATCTTCTTTCATCTGGAAGTAGCCAAGTCCTTGTGCACCAAATTTACGTACAAATTCCTCAAATCTATTCATCTCGCGCTTACTAAAGATGTTGTCGCCATTTGGCACTTTTAGCGCTTTTATGCGGTTTTTCTTCTTATCCTTTGCGATAGAGCTAAAAATTTCATTGCTTGAGCGCTCGAAAATATCGATCACATCGATCATTTTTAGATCATATCTAAGATCAGGCTTGTCTGAGCCGTAAGTCTCAGTCGCCTCTTTGTAGCTCATGCGTCTAAATGGCGTTTTGATGTCGTGTCCGCAGGCTTTAAAGATATCTTTTAGCATCGTCTCAGCCATATTTATGATATCTTCTTGCTTAACAAAGCTCATTTCGATATCTATTTGAGTAAATTCTGGTTGGCGATCAGCCCTTAAGTCCTCGTCGCGGAAGCATTTTGCTATCTGAAAATACTTATCAAAGCCAGAACACATCAAAAGTTGTTTAAATAGCTGTGGGCTTTGTGGGAGCGCGTAAAATTGACCTGGATATACGCGGCTTGGCACTAGATAGTCTCTTGCACCTTCTGGAGTTGCGCGTGTTAAAACTGGAGTTTCAAACTCGATAAAGCCCATTTTATCTAGGCTGTTTCTAGCTGCGATCGCTGCGCGAGAACGCATTTTAAAGATATTTTGCAAACGCTCGCTTCTAAGGTCTAAAAAGCGGTATTTTAGCCTGATGTCCTCATTTACGCTCTCATCACCTATCATAAATGGTAGTGGCTCGCTTGGATTTTCGATGATGAGCTCGCTTACTATCACCTCTATCTCGCCAGTTTTTAGCTTTGGATTGGTTAGTCCTTCACCTCTAGCTCTTACTTTTCCTTTTGCTTTTAAGACATATTCATCTCTTACTTTTGCAGCCACGTCGTGTGCTTCTTTGCTGTCGGCAGGATCACAAACTAATTGTATAAGCCCGCTAACGTCTCTTAAGTCGATGAAAACAACGCCACCGTGGTCTCTATATGTGTTTGCCCAGCCACAAAGTATTACTTCTTTGCCGATATCAGCTTTGCTAAGATCGGTGCAATAATGACTTCGCATAAAATGCTCCTTTGCAATGTTTTTTAGGCAATTATAATCGCTTTTTTCTTTTGAAAAGCTTTGTTAAAATAAAATATGTTACAATCATTTCTATGAAAAATGAACAAAAATTTAATACCACAAACGCCAAAAAAGTGGGACTTATCGCGAAAGATTATCCATTATTTAAGCAGGATTTAGCAAAGCTAGAAAAAATTTTAAAAAAGTATAACGCAGAAATTTTGCTTGAAAAAAGCTGTGCAAAGCAGGTAGAAAAAAGTGGCTTTGAGCTGATAAAACTAGCCAAAGAGTGCGAATTTCTTATCACGCTTGGCGGTGACGGCACGATCATCTCAACTTGCAGAAAGCTAGCTCACATCTCGCCGCTCGTCCTTGGCATACACGCTGGCAGGCTCGGCTTTTTGACAGATATCACGATAAATGAGAGTGAGAAGTTTTTTAAAGACTTTTTTGATAATAAATTTGAGGTAGAAACGCCTTTTATGCTTGATGTTACGCTTCACAAAAATGATGGCAAAACTGAGAAAAAGATAGCATTTAACGACGCGGTCATCGTTAGTAAAAATGGCGGCTCGATGACGCATATCGAGGCACTTTTAAATGAAAAGTATTTTAACTCATATTATGGAGACGGCGTCATAGTCGCAACTCCAGCTGGTACCACGGCATATAACATGAGCGCAAATGGTCCTATCATCTATCCACTAAGCGAGGTCTTTGCGCTAACTCCCATCTGCTCGCACTCACTCACGCAGCGTCCAGTCGTGCTTACCAAAAATCACACGGTCAAATTTAGAACAAATAGCGACGCCATTTTAGTCATAGACGGACAAGACCGCTTTGATATGAGTAAAATTTCAGCCGTTAGCATGAGTCTGAGTGATAAAAAAGCGAGGCTGATACGCCATATTGGCAGGGATTATTTTCAAATTTTAAAAGAGAAACTTCACTGGGGTTATAATGATTGATCGAATTTTGATTAAGGATTATCTAAATTTTAAAAATGTCGAGCTAAATTTCAAAGAGGGTCTTAGCGTATTTACGGGTGTTAGCGGTGCTGGTAAATCGGTACTGATGAGTGCCATAATGGCTGTTTTTGGGCTAAAAGATAGCGAGGCAAGGCTGATAGAAGCTGACGTGGAGCATAAATTTGAGCTTGATGAGTTTGGCATAGAAAACGAAGAGGTTAATATTTTCAAGCTTTTAAAAGATAAGAGCACGAGGTATTTTATAAATCAACAAGCCATCTCAAAGAAAAATTTAGCCCAAGTGGCGCGCGAGCACATCAAATATCTCTCGGCAAAAGAGGCAAATGAATTTGAAAATGAGAAATTTCTAAATTTGCTTGATAGGCTTGAAATTTCAAAAAATGAGAAATTTAAAGAGATAAAGCAGGAATTTGAAGAGGTGTTTTTGGAATTTTCTAAAATTTCAAAAGAGCTAGCCACTATAAAAGAGGAAGAGAAAAAGGTCGAGGAGCTAAAGGAGCTTGCTAGCTTTGAGATCGAGAAGATAAGAAGCGTTGGGCCTAAAAAAGGCGAGTTTGAAGAGCTTATGGAAACTAAAAAAAGGCTTAGTAAAAAAGATAAGATAAATGAGGCGTGGGCTAGGGCTGAGCGGATATTTGAGCTAGAGCACAGCGTAAATGAGGCGCTAAGCATCAGCGACCTTGACAACGGCTTTTTTGAAGATGCGATGAATGAACTAAGGGTTGCAAGAGATAGCCTAAATATGGAGGAGCTTGACGATATCGACGTGGAGAGCGTGCTTGATAGGATAGAAGCTCTTAATGCCATCATTAGGCGCTATGGCAGCGAAGAAGAGGCATTAGAAGCGCTTGATAAAAAGGAAAAAGAGCTTGCCAGATATGAAAATTTAAGCTTTGAAAAGAGCGAGCTTGAGAAGAAATTTGAAATTTTAAGCAAAAAGGCAAATGAGTTAGCCAGCGCTTTAAGCAAGGCAAGGAGCGTAAATTTAAAAGAACTTGAGGCGATGATAAATTTATACCTAAAAGAGCTTTATATGCCAGATATTACGCTAATGATCGAGGGCAAAAGGCTTGATATTTTAGGCGTTGATGAAATTTGTTTAAATTTAAACGAGACCTTGCTTAAAAATTTAAGCTCAGGCGAGCTAAACCGCTTAAGGCTGGCCTTCATAGCCGCATCTAGTGAGATCACGAAAACTGGCGGTGATGTCATCATTTTAGATGAAATAGATGCAAATTTAAGCGGAAAAGAGGCGATGAGTATCGCAAATGTCTTGCTCAAGCTTGCAAATTTTTATCAAATTTTTGCCATTTCGCACCAGCCGCAGCTTAGCTCAAAGGCAAATTCGCACTTTTTAGTAGAGCGTCACGGCGAGAGCTCAGTCGTAAGAGAGCTTGACAAAGAGGAGCGTGTAAATGAGCTTGCGCGTATGATAAGTGGCGAGCACATCAGCGAAGAGGCGATAAATTTCGCCAAAGGACTTTTAAAATAGCTTGAAATTTAAGTTTTAAATTTAAGCTTTGTGATTAGGTTTATTTGTTAAAATCCGAGCTAATTTAATAAAAAATCGCAGGAATAATATGGAAAGAATTCTAGTAGTTGATGATAATAAGGCACTTGCTAAGCTAATCGTCATGCAGATGGAAAAGAGCATTGAGGATATGGCTATCGACGTTGCGTACGATTTTGCCGAAGCCCAGATACTTATTAGCGAGCACGGCAAAGATTATTTTATGACTATCTTGGATCTAAATTTACCTGACGCACCAAATGGTGAGATCGTTGATTATGTCCTTGCTCAAGGGCTCTGTGCTATCGTTTTAACTGGTAGCATCGATGATAAGACAAAAGAATTTTTTATAAACAAAGACATAGTTGATTACGTCTATAAGGGCAACATGGATGATATCAACTACATCTTTCAAATGATAAACAGACTAAGCAAAAATAGACAATACAAAGTCCTAGTCGTTGAGGACTCACTGCCTTTTAGAAATATGATAAAAAAAATCTTAACTAGCCTTCAGTTTAAGGTTTTAGCAGCGGCTCACGGCGAAGAGGCGATGAGCTATTTTGCTGATAATCCTGATATAAATTTAATCATAACTGACTATAGAATGCCTGTTAAAGATGGCTTAGAAGTCTTAAAAGAGGTTAGAAAAGAGAAAGATAAAAACCACCTTGGTGTGATCGTGATGACCTCGCCTAGCGAAAAGACTGATGCTTCGATATTTTTAAAAAATGGAGCTAGCGACTTTATAGCAAAGCCATTTTCTAAAGAAGAGCTCATTTGCCGTGTAAATAACACCATTGAGGCGATGGAAAATATAAATAAAATAGCAAATTTTGCCAACCGCGACTTTTTAACTGGCGCTTACAATAGAAGATTTTTCTATCAAGATATAGAAGAGTATGTCCAAGCAGCTGAAGAGCTTGATGAACCTTATGCGATTGCTATGCTTGATATAGATCACTTTAAAAAGATAAATGACACATACGGACATGATGGTGGCAACAAGATACTAAAATCACTCGCAAAGATACTAATTGACAATACAAAAGGAAGAGATGTAGTCGCTAGGTTTGGTGGTGAGGAATTTTGTGTTGTTCTTAAAAAGATAGCAAAAGAGGAGGCGATTAAATTTTTTGTAAATTTAAGAGCAAAAGTGGCTGAAAATGAGGTGATCATAAAAGATAAAACCATAAAAGTGACCGTTTCTATCGGGGTTTCTTTTGGGAAAGGTCACTGCGAGATAGATGATATGCTTGAAGCTTGCGACTCAGCGCTTTATGTCGCTAAAGAAAATGGTAGAAATAGGGTAGAAATAGCTTTATGATTATAGATACGCATTGTCATTTGGATAGTAAAGTTTATGATTTTGACCTAGAGCAAATTTTATCTGAAGCCAGAAATTTAGGGCTAAAAGGCTTTATTATCCCTGGAGCTGATATTAATGATTTACCAAAAGCGGCTAAAATAGCGCACGAAAAAAGTGATATTTTCTTTGCCGTTGGAGTTCATCCCTATGATAAAGAGAATTTTAATATAGAGACTTTAAGAGAATTTGCCAAAGATAAAAAGTGCGTGGCTATCGGTGAATGTGGGCTTGACTACTACCGCTTGCCAAAAGATGAAGAAGAAAAGCTAAGAGAAAAAGCTGATCAAAAACGTGTTTTTTTAGCTCAACTTGATTTGGCAGTTGAGTTAAAAAAACCCGTTATCCTCCATATCAGAGAGGCTAATGAGGACTCTTTTAACATATTAAAAGAGTATGCGCCAAAGCTTGAAGCTGGGGCAGTTTTGCATTGTTATAATGCCTCGCCACTTCTTTTGGAGCTTTGCAAATTTGGGAATTTTTACTTTGGCATAGGTGGCGTTTTGACATTTAAAAACGCTAAGAATTTAGTTGAAATTCTGCCAAAAATTCCTTTTGATAGGGTATTGATAGAGACTGACGCCCCTTATCTCACGCCAGAACCAAATCGTGGCAAGAGAAATGAGCCGGCGTTTACGACATTTGTTGCTAAAAAGATAGCTGAAATTTTAAACCTTGAATTTGAAGTAGTTTGTAAAACGACTTCAGATAATGCCAAAAGGTTATTTAAGTGCTTTGCCTAAATTTTGGGCATTGTGCTTGCTTAAGATGCTAGCATCATTAAGCTTTGACACGAAAAAGGATAGAAATGAAAGCAATGCTTAAGATATTTTTATTATTTGCATGTAGCACCTTGCTACTAGCAAACGCCCCTGAGAAGAGCTCTTACGACACTCAGGTTAAAATTTTAAAGGAGCTAGACATCGATGCTAGCTTTATGAAAACTTCTCACTATGCAAAGATGAGACAAGGCATACAAAACTCACAGGTAAGAACATTTACAGATGCCTTGAAAAACGGCTATATGTATATACCAATGATAAAAGAGCAGATCAAAAAATCAGGCGTGCCTGAGTCGTTTTTCTACCTAGCAATGATAGAGTCAGGCTTTTCAAATCACACTGTCTCAAACGCTAAAGCTACTGGTATGTGGCAGTTTATGGAGCAAACAGCTAAAATTCACGGTCTAAAAGTAGGGCAATACACCGATGAGAGAAAAGATCCAGTTGAATCAACTGTTGCAGCTACAAACTATCTAAGATCACTTAAAAATCAATTTGGCAAGTGGTATCTTGCAGCATTAGCTTATAATTGTGGTGATGGAACGCTTAGAAGAGCAATACAAAAAGCTGGCACAGATGATTTGGTAACACTGATTGATTCAGAAAAGAAGTATCTTCCACCTGAAACTAGAAATTTCATCATTAAAATTTTAAGAGCGGCATATATAGCAAAAGATGCAGACTTTTTGATATCTAAAGAGTCATCTTTGCTAAACATAAATGGTGGATTAAGACTTACGAAAGTAAAAGTACCAGGCGGTACAAATTTAGCTCAGATAGGCGACAGCATCGGTCTTAGCACAAAAAAGATGAAAAGTAATAACCCGCATTTAAAATTTGTATTTACACCTCCAACTTTAAAAGATTATTACGTTTATATCCCTGAAAATAAAAAGCAACTTTTCTCAGATAATTTCAAACCATTTAATGGCAAAAATAACTTCTACGCATACACTGTAAAAAAAGGCGAGACCTTGCTTTCTATCTCTAAAAAGACAGGCGTTAGCCACAGAGCGATCAAGGACTACAACGAGCTTAGCACAAACGCAGTAAGCTATAATCAAAAACTAATAATCCCTTTTTCTACTCAAAATAAATCTCACAACTACGTAGTTCAAACAGGCGATACAATCGCATCTTTATCAAAGAAATTTAATGTAAGCGAAAAAGATATAAAAGATGCAAATTCTTTGGCTAGTTCAAATTTAAATGTCGGAGCAAATATTGTCATACCGTAAGAGCCTAAATTTCTACTTAGGACTAAGTTTTACACTTTTAATCACTGGTTGTTCTTGGAGCGGGGCTCCATTTACTCCAAGTGGCCCAACTAATGTAAGAGGCAACAACTCAGCCTCAGTTCAAAAAGCAACAATGAGACCATACACCATAAATGGCAAAACATACTATCCAACCGTCGTAAGTGTCGGCGATAAAGCCAGCGGAACGGCAAGCTGGTATGGTCCAAATTTTCACGGCAAAACAACATCAAATGGCGAAGTTTATAATATGTATAATATGACTGCGGCGCATAAAACTTTGCCGATGAATACAATACTTAAAGTAACAAATTTAAGAAATCAAAAAAGTGTTATCGTGCGTGTAAATGACAGAGGACCTTTTGTGGCTGACAGGGTGCTTGACCTTTCAAAAGCAGCTGCGATGAAGCTTGATGTCATCGGCACTGGTACAGCTCCAGTTAGTATGGAGGTTATCGGCTTTAATGAAGACATTAACGCTGTTACAACCGCTAGCGCGCAACCAACAAAACCAACAAGCACTGGCATAAAAGTGCCAAATCCAGTCTCTCCAACGGCCCCAGTTGGTGGCATTGTGATCTCATCAGAGCAACGCGTTGTGGGTGGAGATTTTATGGTACAAATTGGCTCGTTTAAAAACCTTGAAGGCGCAAACAGATACCAAAGAGAGCATAAAAGCATAGATGGTTATAGATCAGTCGTTAAGACATTTACGATAGATGGCTCAACCATTTATAGGGTATTTTTAAATGGCTTTAGAAGCGAGGACGAGGCTAGAGATTACGCAAGAAGCGGTAAATTCCAAGGTGCATTTATAGTAAGAGGTTAGGGCGTGAGAGAGGAAATTTTAGAACTAATTAGAAACACAAAAGAGACGCAAATCTCAATGAAGCTCAAAATTTACGGCTCTGGGGTTGCAAAGATAAGCACAGGCATTGGCTTTTTTGACCATATGCTTGAGGCATTTACAAAGCACTCTTTGCTCGATCTTGAAATTTCATGCAAGGGCGACACGCATGTGGATTTTCACCACAGCGTCGAGGATGTAGGCATAGTTTTGGGACAGCTTTTAAAAGAGGCTTTATATCCATTAAGCGGTGTTGAGAGGTTTGGCGAGGCGAGCGTTGTTATGGATGAGGCGGCTGTTTTTTGCGCGCTAGATCTTAGCAACAGAGCCTACCTTGTATATGAAAATTTTAATGAAAATGCCAAGGTTGGTGAGTTTGACACTGAGCTTGTGGAGGAGTTTTTTAGAGCAGTTGCTATAAATTCAGCCATCACTCTTCATCTAAATCAAATTCGTGGCAAAAACACTCATCACATCATCGAAGCAACATTTAAATCATTTGCCGTAGCACTCCGCAGAGCGCTTGCCAAAAACGCAAGGATTGGCACTCCAAGTACCAAGGGCGTTTTATGATAGAAATTATATTTTTAGACGTTGATGGGTGCCTCACTGATGGCAAGATCATCTACAATGCAAATGGCGAAGAGCTTAAATTTTTTGATGTAAAAGATGGTTACGCGATAGAGAGCTGGCTAAAGCTTGGCAAAAAGGTGGCTATCATCACTGGTAGAAAGTCGGCCATCGTTGAGCGAAGGGCTGAGGATCTAAAGATAAATCACGTCTATCAAGGCGTTGGCGATAAATTTGAAGTAGCAAGCGAGATATTAAAATTTGAAGGGCTTAGCTTTAAAAACGCAGCAGCTATCGGCGATGACTATAATGACTATAAAATTTTAGACGCAGTTGCATGGAGCTTTAAGCCAAAAGATGCCATTAAAGAGCTTGATGTAAAGACAAAGCTAAAGCACAAAGGTGGCAATGGCGCTGTTAGAGAGATGATCGAGATGATCATAAAATCAGAAAATTTATATGATGAGTGGTCTAAGCGTTGGTTGTAAAAATTTTCTACTTCGTCGTGGCTATTTTTAGTGCTGTGATGATATTTTTAGCTGCACAAGACCCATACCTAGCAAACGTGCTAAAGGTTGATACCAACATATCAAATATGCAGGTAAATGACGTGGTTGATTATGAGATAAACTCGACCAAGATAAGCGGAGTTTATGAGAGTGACGAGCTAAACAGATATAACGACAGGGATGAATTTTTAGACTTTAAGGCGAGAATTTTAAGGGGAAATTTAAGACATTTTCTAAGCTCAGACAAGGCTATCTCGCAAAACGATGAGATAATCTTTCAAAAAAATGCAAACTATGAAAACAACGATAGTTTGAAATTTAAAAGCGATGAAGTTATATATAATACAAAGACAAAAATAGTAAGATCAGAGGCAAATTTCACCATCACTAGAAATGGCGATAAAGCACTGGGCGATAGTGGAAGCTACGATCTTGGTAAAAAACAAACGCAGATAAAAGGGTTAAGGGCATGGGTAGAAGAAAAGCAGCGATTTTAGCGATGATTTTGGGCTTTACATTTTTAAATGCAGAGCAAGTTGAGATCACATCAAACGATTTTTTTGCTGATGAAAACAAGCAGATCAGCGAATTTGTAGGCAACGTAAATATCAAAAAAGGCTCATACGATGAGCTAAAGGCAAACAAAGTCGTTGTGCATTTTGATAAAAAGCGCCAGCCAGTAAAATATGTAGCCATAGGCAACGCTAGAGCTAAAATTTTCATGAAAGATAAGCACTATGACGGCAAGGGCGATACGCTCACATACGAGCCAGCAAAACAGACATACACAGTAACTGGCAACGGCTACTTGCACGAGGTAGAGACTGATAAAAATGTCTACGGCGAAAAGATCGTGGTCAATCAAAAAGATGGCACATATAGCGTAAATAGCGATGAGAAAAAGCCAGTTAAATTTATCTTTCAAATAGAGGATAAAACCAAGTGATAAGAGCCTTGAGCGCTAAATTTATCACTTCAAGCCCAAGCATAAAAGAGGCTCCAAGCTTTGTGACAAGCGAGGTGGTCTTTTTGGGCAGGTCAAATGTGGGTAAAAGCAGCCTCATAAACGCACTTGTAAATCAAAAAAATTTAGCCAAAAGCTCATCAACTCCTGGCAAAACGCAGCTTATAAATTTCTTTGAGGCTGAGTTTTGTGAGGAAAAAGAAGAGAGTGAAAAAGAGAAATTTAAACTCATCTTGGTCGATCTACCAGGCTTTGGCTACGCAAAAGTGGCAAAGTCAAAACACGATGAGTGGCGTAAAAATTTAGATGAATTTTTGAAATTTAGAAGCGACATCAGACTTTTTATACATCTAATAGACGCTAGACATTTTGACTTAGACATCGACGTAAATGTGGATTCTTACCTAAAAAGCTTTTTAAGGGCTGATCAGAAAATCTTAAATTTATACACAAAAAGCGACAAGCTAAATCAAAGCCAAAAGAGTGCGATAATGAAATTTGACCCAAGTGGCATTTTGGTCTCGACACTCAGCAAAAGCGGCATCGACAAGGCACGGGAAGCTATCATAAACCACGCTCTTGGTAGGTAAAATGCAAACCATAAGCAGCTTAGATATTAAAATTTTTAAAGGCTTTTGGTGGGTCATTTTTTTATTATCTTATGAGATCGCAACTACGCAGTTTGGCTTCTTGCCACCACTTATTGGCATCTTTTTTACATATATGATTTTGGAGTATTCAAGAAAGCAAAAGCAGTATGATGAGTTTAAGCCCTCGTGGTATTTTTCACTCATTTTCTTGGTCTTTGCCGAGCAAATTCATGGCTTTTATCTCTTTTCAACGATCATTGCGTTTTTGCTATTTTACAACTTCGTGCTAGACTGGCTATATACGACGATGAAGTGGCGAAATTGCCTGCTTATCATCTTTGTCGCCTCTGGCTATGTGCTAACTTTTCTTGTAAATAACCTTTTTGCCTACGTCTTAAACGAGCCAAATTTGACTTTTAGTGCAGAGTATCTATTTTTCATAGCGCTTGAAAGTGTGCTTACTATCGTGCTATTTAGGGACAAAGTGCTATGAGGATGCGTATCGTTTTTGGCGTGATCGCTCTTTTTTGGATCATGCTTTTGGGGCGGATTTACCACTTAAGTGTCAATTCAAATACTTACTATAACGAGATCGCTGAGCAAAATGCGATAAAAACTATCTATATCCCGCCAGTTAGAGGCATCATCTTTGATGCACACGACAAGCCTATGGCGGTCAATCGTCTAGGCTTTTCTATTTATGTAAAGCCGCACCTTAGCGCAAACAAAAAGGTGAAAATTTTAGACGATGAGCTAGCCTATATCGGCTCGCTATTTGGCGATCTAAATGTCACCAAGCTTAAAAATGAATATATAAAAAACGACTCAGCCTACAACCAAGACTTTATAAACGTGGTCGAATTTGTTGATTATGATAAATTTTTGCCATTTTTTGCGCCTCTTTCTCTGCGTGAAAATTTAGAGATAAGACCCGCATCAAAACGCCACTATCCATACAACGACCTAGCTTCTCACATCATCGGCTACGTTGGCAGGGCAAACCAAAAAGATATGGAAAATAACCATTTGACAAAGCTTACAAACTATATCGGTAGAAGTGGCGTCGAGCGCTTTTATAACCCGATCTTGCAAGGAATTCAAGGCTTTAAAAAGATCAAGGTAAATGCGCTAAATGAGGAGATCGAGCAGGTGAGCTATCAAGCGCCACAAAGTCAAAACATAAAGCTCGCCGTCGATCTTGAGCTTCAGCAGTTCGTCGCTGATGTATTTGGTAAGGATGCAGGAAGTGTCATAGTTATGAGCTTAAAAGATGGCGCCATCATCGCAGCAGGAAGCTTTCCTGAGTATGATCTAAATCCGTTTGTGCTTGGAATTTCTCAGGCTGAGTGGGAAGAGCTTGTAAAAAACGTCGATCACCCATTTACAAATAAGCTGATAAACGGTCTCTATCCGCCAGGATCTGTCGTAAAAATGGGTATGGCTCTTGCCTTTTTGGACAATGGCATGAGCAAATATGATAGCTTTTTTTGCAGTGGATCGTATGAGCTTGGAGGGCGTAAATTTCGCTGCTGGAACTCGCATGGTCATGGCACGGTTAATATGAACACAGCCATTAGAGAGAGCTGCGATGACTATTTTTACAAGGGTAGCCAAAAGATCGGCATCGACGCCATTGTACCGATACTTGAGCGCATGGGTTTTGGTAGAAAAACGGAGGTTGATTTGCCAAATGAATTTGTAGGGACCTTGCCAAGTAGGGAGTGGAAGATGAGGAAGTATGGCAAGGCGTGGTTTCAAGGCGAGACGCTCATCACCTCTATCGGACAGGGAAATTTTTTAGTCACGCCTATGCAGGTGGCTAAATACACAGCAGGCCTTGCAACTGGGCTAAATGTGACGCCACATTTTTTAAAGAGCATCGATGGCAAGGATGTTGATTTTACGCCAACAGATGATGCTTTTACGCCGTTTGAGAAGTCACAGCTACCTGCCATTAGGCATGCGATGTATGAGGTGGCAAATCACCCAAGAGGTACGGCAAATAGGCACTTTGTGGGAAGTCTTGTAAAGGTTGCGGCAAAGACTGGAACAGCTCAGGTCGTTGGCATCTCGCAAACTGAAAAGAAACGTATGAAAGAGGAGGATATGGCGTATCTGCAAAGATCTCACGCGTGGATGACGACCTATGCGCCTTTTGAGGACCCACAATACGTCATAACGATGGTTGTCGAACACGGCGGTCACGGTGGTAGCGCTGCTGGACCAAAAATCTCTCAAATTTATAACAAGCTAGTTGAAATGGGATATATAAAGCTAGATAAAGTCCAGACTGAGAAAGAGAAGAAATAGAATTTTTAAGTATATATTTGAAGCTTATATGTAAATTTTAGAGCCAAAATAAATTCTAAATTTACGAGGAATTTGCTGAGTATATTCTTTTTTTGTATTTTGCTTTGCAAGCTACAAACAGAATATAATTCAAGTTTTTGTTTTTTGCAAAAAAATATAAAGCTTACAAAATTTTAAACCTTCATTCATCCCTAAGAATTGATTACTAAAATTTGGCTTCACTTGTAGCTTAGGTTAAATTATAGAGCAAAAATACCATTTCAAATTTGCTCAAATTTAACCAAAAACGTATATAGAGTTTTTGCACAGTTGCATGTTATCTTGAACGCGCCAGGGAAGAAGGATTGTTAAGGGGAGAAGGGAGCTTTTTTTGTTCCATGAGCTCGCAACTGCAAGTAGAGTGTAATTTAAGCCTTTTTTGTCTCTTTTTTGATAAATTTATATCGCAAGTCAAATTTTAAAATCGTGCTCACTCGCCTTAGTAACTTAGTAAATTTAGGGCTCATAGTCATTCGCCACTAAATTTAGAAGCGTGATATGCTCGCTCATAAATTTTAAAATTTATTTTTCTCTAGTGTGCTACATGTACTTATAATGTTTAAATTATTAATTGCCTTTATGCGTTATATGGCTTTTTATTTGGATTTTAAAATCGTCAAAATTTATAAATTTTCCTAGCCCTAATCTCACTTAGGACTAGGAAAAGATTATTTTTTAGCTACAAGAGCATTTTTTAGCACATCATCGATCGTATCTACTGCGATGATCTTTATATCAGCCTTTACTTCAGCTGGGATGTCGATAAGGTCGCGATCATAGTTTTTGCGAGGTATTAGAGCTGTTTTGATGCCAGCTTTGTGTGCAGCGATGAGCTTCTCTTTTAGACCACCGATCGGTAGCACTCTACCAGTTAGCGTGATCTCGCCAGTCATTGCTATGTCGTGTCTTACCTTTGTATTAGTTAGTATCGATGCGATCGCGGTTGCCATCGTGATACCAGCACTTGGTCCGTCTTTTGGCACGGCACCCTCTGGCACGTGCAAGTGAAGGTCATAGCGTCTATAAACGTCACTGGCTTCTAGCTTGTGCTTGTCATCGTCAAATTTTGGCACGATAGCCATCGGCACTTTTATTTTTTTGTTGTCTATTAGCACTTTAACAACACTAAATGCGATCTGAGCACTCTCTTTCATCACGTCGCCTAGTTGACCGGTGATCTGCATATTACCTTTGCCTTGGATTCTGATAGCCTCGATCCTTAGCACATCGCCACCGACACTCGTCCACGCTAGGCCATTTACTAAGCCGATCTGATCTTTTTTATCCGCTGGCTCGATCTCATAGACCTTTTTCTCTAAAAATTCTTTTAAATTTTTGGCCGTGACGCTGATCTTGCCCTCATTTTTTTTAGTGAGGATATTTTTGGCGACTTTTCTTAATATATCAGCGATCCTACGGCGTAAATTTCTCACACCGCTCTCTCTTGTGTAGTCGCTGATAATTAGCTCAAGTGCCTCTTTGCTGATGCTAACATCGCTTGGTTTTAGACCGTGCTTTTTAAGCTCCTGAGGCAAGAGATATTTTTTAGCGATCTCAAATTTCTCTTGTGGAGTGTATGAGCTAAGCTCGATAAACTCCATCCTATCTCGAAGTGCGGCTGGGATCATGCTTACATCATTTGCTGTAGCGATAAAGATGATCTTGCTAAGATCGATGTTGAAATTTAAGTAGTAATCTCTAAATTTATTATTTTGCTCAGGATCTAAAATTTCAAGTAAAACCGCGGTTGGATCGCCTCTGTAGCTTCTACCAACCTTGTCGATCTCGTCTAAAACAACCACTGGATTCATCTGCTTAGCTTCTATGAGCCCTTGCACAATGCGACCTGGCATAGCGCCTATGTAGGTGCGGCGGTGACCTCTTAGCTCATTTACATCCTCAAGTCCGCCAAGTGCGATCCTAACTAGTTCGCGCTTTAACGCCTTTGCGATCGAGTTTGCAAGGCTTGTTTTGCCTACGCCTGGAGGGCCTGCAAAGCATAAAATGGCGCCGTTATTTACCTTTTCGCCAACACCTCTAAGCTCCAAAAGCTCACGCAAGGCAAAATACTCTTCGATGCGCTCTTTTGGCTTCTCTAAGCTGTAGTGATCGGCATTTAGGTGCTTGCTCACTTCAGCGATAGATGATTTTTTCTTAGCTACATTTTCAAATGGTATCTCAAGTACCCAATCAAGATAGCTTTGCAAAGTGTTTGCATCAGCTGAGTCTGGGTGCATACGCGAAAGCTTATCTATTTGTTTTTTGATCTCTTTGTAAGCGTCCTCGGCCATAAATTTCTTCTTCGCATCAAGCTTTTTGCGGTACTCTTCAAGCTCCTCTTCACGGCTCGTGTCCGCTCCAAGTTCGGCTTGGATTTGCTTTAACTGCTCTTTTAAAAAGTACTCTTTATTTGTCTTATCGATCTTTGAATGGACTTTATTTTTTATCTCTTTTTGAAGTTTATTTGCCTCGATCTCTTCGATGACGTAGTCAATTAATTTTAGCAAGCGTTGTTCTAAATTTTCCTCGACAAAAAAGCTATAAGCGATCTGTTTTTTTAGGCGAAGTGCACTTGAGACTAGATCACAAACTCTGATCGCCTCAGCACTCTCTTCGATCGTTTTTAAAAGATCAGGCGGGAAAAAATGGCTAAACTGCGAAAGCTCTCTTACTTTTTCTCTTAAAACTACGATGAGAGCGTCAGTTTTGACCTGTGATGGGCGCTTTACGTGGAGCATATCGACGATGCCACGGAGTGGGTTTATGCCTGATTGTTTTAAAATTTTACCTTTGTCGATGCCCTGAAATAGCACTTTTACGCGTCCGTCAGGTAGAGGCACACGGCGCATTATCGTGCCGATAACGCCTGCGTCATATATGCCGTCAAAGTCTCTAGCGCCGTCTTGCTGTGGCTTTGTAGGCACGACAAGGATCGGCGTTTCTCCTTGTATGGCAAGCTCAAGCGCTTTTAAATTTTCTTCGTCGCTTAAAAAAAGCGGTGTTATCATAAATGGATATAAAAATAGCTCGTCCTCAACGATGATAGGGATCTCAGTGGGGAAGCCTTTGTTTTCGTTTATTTGCAAAATTTCTCCTATTCAAACAGTTTTCTATACCATGCCACGTCAGGTTTGATAAGGTCTGAGTTTTTAAACGGTGACTCTTCTAGCTTTTGCTCGTAAATTTTAGCCGAAACGTCACGGCCAGTTCTCTTGTAAAGATCTGCTATTTGCATATCTAAGAAGTAAAGAGCAAGTTTAAATTTGATAAGCATGGTCTCGATAAGTGGCTTATACTCGGTATTTGGATACATATAAAGAAATTTCTCGATCTCAGTTACGCTATCCTCCATTAGCTTTTGGTTGCGGTTTGGCTGGGTAAATGAGTCAAAATTTGCTTTTATCTTTAGATATTGAGCAAATTCTGTTTTTGGGCCGTTATCGCCGTATCTTTTGATGTATTCATCAAGATAGTGATTTGCCATGAGATACTCTTCATCATTTGCGTGAGCTTGGGCAAGGATGAGTAAAATTTGCTCCAAAAGCGGGCTTGCAACGTGCTCGCTAGCCATTGAAACGTAGTGTTTATCAGCTGACTCCAGATCGCCATCTTTTATGTCAGCGATGACCTGAGCGTACCACTCGTCTGGAGTTAGATTGTAAAGTTCGGTGTATTTTTCAGCACAACCACTAAAAAGCCCTAAAAGAGCCACGACTGCTAGAAATTTAGAAAATTTTTTCATGCTTTTCCTTAAAAATTTTAAATTCGCTTATTTTACATTTTTTGGCATTATTTTTGTATAAATTTTTTAAAACTATGCTAAAATAAGGCAATTTTACAAAACAGGAGTTAGTATGATTTTTAGTGTTAAAAGCCCTATTTTAGGCTTTGAGCATATCAAGACGATGGAACTGATTGAGCTCGATAAATTTTTTGTTAAGTTAGCAAGTAAAGATGATGAAACATCTTTTACAATGATAAATCCTTTCGCGTTAAGAAGTTATGAATTTGACATCCCAAGCTACTACGAAGAGCTTATGGATATCAAAGAGAGTTCGCAACTTAGAATTTACAATATCATCGTAGTTGCCCTTCCACTTGAGAAATCAACCGTGAATTTCGTGGCTCCTATCGTTTGCAATATGGACAATATGACCTTGTCCCAAGTTGTTTTAGATGTTACAAAATATCCACAATACGGGCAAGCCGAGATGATAGAAAATTTTATACAGAAAGCAACAAGCAAGGACATTTAGAAATTTTGAGTCTAATTACATTGAAGTTATTGTAATTTGAAATTTTTTTGTTTTATTTTTTTATCTTGTATTTATATCTTTGGTGATGAAGTATATCCAATAGATTATTTATTTATACCACATAGTGATGTATGCTCTTTTGCTGATGTTTGTAATGCTGGTTATGAATGCTCGATAGACAAAGATGGTTATAAGCATTGCATAAAAAAGGATACTTCTGCTACTGAATCTATGTATTATGTTGCTAATGACGATTATGGCAATCCAGTAAGAGCACGTATATATAGATATAATGATGATAGTGAAAGTATTGTACTGAAAAAGAGAGAAGAAGCTAGTTTTAAAAGAATTATAGGCGATATGGATGTTATTGGGGCTAGTGTAATTATACCAAAGATAGATGGTTATAATTTTTTGCCTCAAAAAAACATAGGCGGCAAAAATAAATTCTCGCAAACTTCTCAAATTGTAGAGAAAAGATTTGTTAATGAAGAACCTAGTTTAGGAACAACTAAATTCCCAAACTCATCTAGTGCAAAATTTAAATTTGAAGAAAAAAGTCAATATGAAAGGGAACACATAGATGGGAGCAAAATAAAATATGCGAGATTATATTGGGGAGGTAGCTTATATAAAGAATGGAATATAAAAACAAACTATTTTGCAACTATCTTTGAAGACACATATGGTTATTCAAGAGTAAATTTTAAGACTCCAAAAGGAACATTTGTAGTACAAGCAGATAAAGATGATATCAAATGGATTGGATCTTTTTCTCAAGGTGATCCAACTATAATGACGCATGATAGTTGGACAAAAGATGCAAGTCCTAATATAAGTGGAAGAGGCGGATATTACTATATTTATCAAGCAAGTGCCAACGTAACAAAAGAGGTGAGGGATAGCCTTGGTACTTCAAGTCAAAATAGAACATTTAGTGTTGGTAATATAGCGGCTAGTATTATAAAGTTAGAAAAAGAAACAAATAAATCCATAACATTTCCTGTTTTTACTACACCTATTGAAATGGTAACTAAAAAATTTAACTCACCTTATGGAGCTATACTTTACGGAGATGGCAAATGGAATTCGTCTTTTAGTGCTTCTCAGTTTGGTGGTTGGAGTTTAGTTATAGTTTATGATATGGGTGAAGATGGTGAAGTAAAAGGAGTCGAGCCAAGAGCAGTAAATATATATGATGGTATGGCAAATATCTATCCTGGCGGTATTGGAGTTAGCCAAGTAAATTTAAAATTTGATGGTTTTTACACTCCACCAAGCGGAGATATTAGATCAACCTTGGCTCTTTTTAGCTTTGGAGGTAGACAAGAAGTGAAAGGTGATGATATAGCAATAAAGCAGGATGGTACTTTTAAAAGTGTTTGGTCTCCGCTAAATTTACAAAACGCAAAAGATAATCAGTTTAACTCTTCTATTGCCAGATTTAATAATCCAGCAGATAGTAGCAAAATTTATAATGGACAGATGGATCTTGATTTATTTGACATTTCAGACAATATGTCGCATAGACAAAAAGATGTAGAGGTGCAGTTTCAAGTTACCAGTGAACGTGATCAGGATGGTAACTTCCAGGGAGAGAGACAAAACATTGGTATGGTTGCCTTTTCTACCTTGCTCTATAATCCTAAAGTGTGCTACACAGAAAAGCTTGAGGTTAGTAGAGATAAAGGTGCTAGCTGGATACCTGTAAAGTTAAAGGGCAGTTCTGGAGAATCAACTATCGTAAAAAAAGGCTCCTTGGTAAGGACTACCGTAACAGTTGAAAATGGAGGTAGCGAGGATGCTTATGGCTCTATCTTAAGAGTAAATTTAAAACCTGAATTTATGAGCTATAAGGATACTTCTACTAATTTAAGAACTAGTAAGGTGATAATATCTGATGCGAGATCAAATTCAGAAAACTGGACCACGCTTACTAGCGATACTAATGAAAATCTAAACAGGATTGATAGTCATACTTTAGAATATAAAATAGGAAAAAACGCAAGCCATGCAGTAGGCGGAGAGCTAACGCATGGTCGTCAAAACTATGCAAGAGTTCAGTTCATAGGCGTGATAGAAAAAGAGTATAAAAAGACAAGATATGAGGCTAAATTTCAAAATAGTGACGCAGGCTTAAAGTTTGATGATAGGATAAGCGAATGTATTCTAACATCGCCTAATCTAAAGATCGTAGAGGAAGAAGAAAATGACTTCTATCCACGAAGTAAAAAAGATGATAATTCAAATGGGGACTATAAAAACAGGCTTTTTACAAAGATAGCAAAAAAACCTTTTAGTATATACATCACAAACTATAGTGAGATAGATGGAAAGGCAAAAGCACCCGACTCGCCTACTGATGTGGATCTTAAACTTGTAGAGAACTGCAGTAGTGAAAATTCTGTATTAGGGCATCCTGTAACACTTCATTTTGCAAGTAAAGACACTGAAGAAGTAAAAGTAACTGTGCCAAGACCTTATAGGAAACTTCATGTTAAGCTAAAGTATCATAGCAAGCCAAAAAATCAAGATGTGGTAAAGTGTGAAGTCTTTGATGCATTTGCTGTAAGACCAGCTATGTTTCAGCTCTATGATAAGTCAGGCAGTGGTGGTGTATATAATGGTAGTAGTGTACTTGTGGGAGGTAAAGACTATAAGGACATAACTCTAGCTGCTTATAATATAGATAATACAACTCTTGCAAATGGATATACAAATACCCTAACAGCAGGCAGCTCAGTAACTGGAGTAAATCGTTATACAGAAAACAATGTATCAATCTTGCCTGTGGATAAGGCAGGGTGCATAATCACCGAAGATACAAAAAAGAGATTAAGTGAAGACAATAAACTAAAGATAGCCTTTGACAATCCAGCAAAAGCGGTAGGTACTATAACTAATTTAAAAACAAATAAAGAGGGATTTTCTTTCTCTGATATCGGAAATGCTAAATTTTATGTGGTGGATAAAAGCTATACAAGTATAGATAAAAAAACTCCACCACAAGATAGTGACTGTGTGCTTGATAAGAGTGATAATAATGAAAATACCGAAGGCAAGGTCGGTTGTGATATAGAATTTGGTGAGAAAAAATTTGGTTTTGAGCCAAATGATCTTGAAGTAAGCGAGTTTAAAATTTTGCCAAGAGGTATTAGCTACATTGCAAATGAAAGCAATGCAAGCTTTACCCCTATCTTGAGCTTTAAAGTAAAAGCTAGACTTTTTGATGATAATCCTGCACTTTTATATAAAGACGGTTGTTACTCAAACAATACACGCTTTAAGATAAAAGTAGGAGAAATGATAAATGGCTATACTGACAACAATGGCACCTTACTAAAAAACGACACAGATGGGTTAGCTAAGCTAAATAGTGAAATTTTGTTTTTTGGCAATCTTGATGCTAACAAAGTCGAAAAAGTACATCCAGCTTCTTTACACGAAGGGCTCTTTGAAGTCAAAAAAGAAGCGTTTAAAGGCGGCTATGCTGATGTAAATTTAAAATTTAATTTCAAACGCGAGAAAAATATGGCTAAAAATCCTTTCGAGGTAACAAGTGATACTTTCACGTTTGAAAGTTTAGTCGATGCAAATAAAACAAAAAACAATGGCAACTACAAAAAGCCAACTACAAAAACATCGGCGAAATTTTACTACGCTAGGACATACGCACCTTACTATGAGGGGCCAAACACTGGCTTTAAGGCAAAAATTTACTACGGAGTGTATTGTAATGGTTGCGACGAGAGCAAATTTATGTTGCAAAAACCAGGATCAAGCGCTCGCTGGGAGGAGTTTGCTGGTACGCACTCATGGTATGTAAATCCTCTGCACGATGCTAGTTATGGCAATGTAGATAGTTACAGCTTTTCAAATCACACTACGCGAGATATAGCCAAAGAGACAGCACTTAGTGACGGCGTCAGCTACATTTATGTAAAAAATGACCGAGCAGTTACAGATATAGCTAAGATGCATACGAAAAACTGGCTCATATATAATGAATTTGACAAAGATGCAGCGACAAATGATTTTACAGTGAGATTTCTCGTGCCAAATGGTGACTGGGCTGGCAAGACCCTAAAAAGTGGCTCTGGCAAAGGTGACGTAGGAAATGTCATAGGCGGCGAAAACAACTTTAACGATCTAAGCGATAAGACAAATAGGAGAATTTCTTGGTAAAAAGAGGCTTTTCTCTTATAGAGCTTATCCTCTCGATAGTCGTTGTGGCGATTATCAGTACGTCGATACCGCTTGTACTAAAGACCACATCTGAGCTAAATCAAAAGGCAGTTACGCAAGAGAGCTTGATGAATGCCAAGACCTACATGGGGCTTATCTTAAAAGCTCCCTTTAGCGACAAGGTCATCAAGGTCTCGACAAACATTGGCGGCAGTAGCGCTGAGACGGCTTACTTTTTTCCTATCATATTAAAGCCAGGTGATAAAAGAAACGAATTTTATAAGATAAATAAAATAACAGGCGACGGACATAGAGTTTTTGCCTATACAAACTCATCAGATCTAGCGCTTGATGCAGCCGTGAGGTCTGTGGATTATTACAAAACAAAAAATAAAAATTTAAACACGGCAAATCAAAGCAGAGACTATATAGTTGGCTCAGACTATGAGGTAAGTGTTAGCGAGGATAAGGGCTGGTTTAAGCCAAATTTGGCGCTAGATAACAGCGACGTAAAAGAGATAGTAGTAACTGCAACTTCATACAAAAATGATACAAAACAAGAGACGACATCGGTGCTAAGAGCTTACGCTTTTAACCTAGGTGAGGGCGGCTCGCTAAATACGAAAGCGTGGAAATGAAAAGAGCCTTTACTCTCCTTGAGCTTGTAGTCGTCATCGTCGTACTTGGTATCATCGCTATGATGAGCTTTAATGCCATAATGAACATCTACTCAAACTACTTTCAAACAAGGACAGTAAATGAGCTCGAGACGCAAACGGAGATCGCACTGGAGCAAATTTCAAAGAGGCTAGAACACCGCATAAAGCCAAGCGTGATCGCTAGAAAAACTGATGGAGCTTTTTTGGCGCTAAATGATAGCGGGGTAAATTTAAATGCCGAGTATGAAATTTTAGAATTTATCCCCTATGCGTATGAAATTTTTAATGACGTTATATCCCTTGATGCTAATGACAATGTCATAGAGCAGGGCGGAAAGGCAGGCAGATATAGTGGCTACGCAGATCTTGCTAAGAGCTCACCAGCAACTGGTCTTATAAGTCCGGGAAGTAATTTCACTACTGGAGTGGTCGAGACCATAAAAGATCTAACTTGCAAAGATGACACAAGAAATAGTAAATGCGTGGATTTTGAAAATAAAGATGGCGGTGTTGTAGCGATATTTTATGATGTTTATTATGATGTGCAAAACTCTTTTGGGTATAAAGGTATTTCAAATTTAGACATAGCAAAAGTTGGTGTAAAAGGCGGTCAAAGTGGTTTAAACGGCGATACGCTAGAAATTTCTGGTTTTGCAAACAAACAAATTTCAGAGCAGTATCATCTAGCCTACACAGCAAATGCCATAGTACCAGAGCAAAGCGCTGATCCAAAAGATACAGCAAATGGCGTCTTTGATCTAAATTTATACTACGACTATCGTCCATGGATGGGAGAAAAATATAAACAAAATGGCGAAAAAGCAACCCTTGCCAAAAACGTTACGAGGTTTGTCTTTACTGAAAAAAATGGTGTCATCGTGCTAAAACTTTGCATGAGAGCAAAAAACTCAGAGATAACCATCTGTAAGTCAAAGGCGGTTTATTGATGAGGCGAGGATTTACACTCATTGCAGCGATATTTTTTGTGGTGATCGCAAGCTCTATTTGTATGCTAGCTCTTTCGATCGCTAGCACTTCAGTTAAGCAAAATAGTGAAATTTATCTAAGAGAGCAAAGCGAGCTGGTAGCCCGTGCAGCGACAGAATACGCCATGCTAGCTATCATAAGCAATGACTTTTATAAAACTGGAGCAGTTTGCCTTGGCGACGAGCATAATCCGATAGCTGGCGAATTTGGTGATCTTTTTACCTTTAAAGTATTTGTAAAATACTTTGGCGATATGGGCATTTGTTCTGGTGACGCAGTGGCTACTACTGGAACAAATCAAGGCACGATAATGCTTGATGTATTTGTCAGCTCAAAACCAGGAAAAGCCTCAAATCCTATAAATTTTCACAAACGAACTCTTCAGAAACTTTAAAATTTTATAAAGATTTTACTTTAATTTGCTTTTAGTTTCGTCGTGTTATAATTATCTTACTTTCTATAAAGGAGATTGCGATGAACATAAGCATTGTAGGAAAACAATTTGAGCTAACAGAGCCCATCAAAAACTACATCCAAGACGCTTTTGACACCCTTGGCAAGTACAACCTTGACATCATCTCAGCAAGATGCGTAGTAGGAGCAGACGAAAAGCAAGGTAAAAAGGGCTTTAATGCAGAGTTTTCTCTAAATATGGCACATAAAGACACGATAGTCGTTCGCCAAAAAGATAAAGATCTCTATGCGGCGATTGATCTTGCTATCGAAAAGGCTTCAAAAGTTTTAAGAAGAGAGCACGATAAGAAATTTACCGTAAAAGGTAAGGCTGATGATAAAGAATTTCGCTCTAGAATAGGCGAAGAAAAGATCGAAGGTGTTGAGGAGATCGTGCCTATGGAGCTTGAAATTTACAAACCACTTGAGGTAGAAGAAGCGCTTGATAAACTAAAATCAAGCGATAAACAATTTTACGTATTTAACGATGTCGATGCCAAAATGCGCGTCATCTACAAAAGAACAGACGGAACTTTTGGTCTATACTAAAACTATGGGGCGCTTTGCCCCTAAATTTATTATCCATTTTTAACTCTTGCTTTAAATTCCAAATTTTATTTTGTGTTCTCTAGTGTTTTGTGTGGTAGAATTTTCATGATCAAATTCTAAATTTAACTTGCTAAATAATATAAAATTGAGTGCCAAATTTAAAAAATATTTTGTTGTTTAAAAATGGTGCATAAATTTAAAAATTAGCGAGTGAAATTTATAAAAACACTCTAAAAACCTTGATGAAAATTAATATGTAAAGTTAAAGAATAGACAGCGTTTAGATAAATTTGGTTACTTAGGTAATTTTAAAATGCTTATAAATTTAAGAATTTGATGAGAAAATTTTATAAAAGATTAGAAATAGTAAATATTAAGAGTTGAATTTAAAAGATTTTAGCCCAAAATAGGGCTAAAATTTATGGATTATAGACCTTCAAAAGGGTTCGAAACTACGTCTTTACGATCAACTATGTAAGGTATGATAGCCGCGTGGCGAGCTCTCTTGATCGCTTTTTCTACCATCTCTTGGTATCTTTTTGATGTGCCAGTTAGGCGTCTTGGCATGATTTTAAATCTCTCTGACAAGCAATACTTCAAAAGTGAAGTGTCTTTGTAATCTATAAAATCAATTTTCGCTTCTGTAAATTTGCAATATTTGCGTGAATATTTTCTTTTTTCTGCCATTTTTTATCCTTTAAAATTAAAACGGTATTTCTTCGTTGTTGAAGCTATCAGCATCAACGTCTATATCAGGAACTTCTGAATAACTCTCTTGCTTTCTTTGCGTCGTAGCTTGTGGTCTAGTTTCTTGTTGGCGGCTGTATTGATTGTTTTGATATCCGCCTTGTTGTCCGTAGCCACCACTATTTTGGCTATTCATAGAGTATCCGCCTTGTTGCGTTTGGTTATTTGAGCCAAGCATCTCCATGCTCTCAACGGCGATAGAGTGTTTTGAACGATTTTGTCCGTTATTGTCGGTCCACTGATCAAATTTGAGTCTTCCTTCGATAAGCAGCTTTGATCCCTTGTTGAGATATTGGTTTGCTATCTCTGCACTCTTGCCAAAAAATGATATATCAATAAAGCAAGTCTCATCTCTTCTTTCCCCATTTGAGGTGATTTTGCGTGTCACAGCTATACTAGAATTTCCTATGGCAACGCCGCTAGTAGTATATCTAAGCTCTATATCTCTGGTTAAATTTCCAACTAATACTACTTTATTGAACATTTTTTATCCTTGATTATTCTTCTGTAAATGTTTGCTCGTCTACTTTTTCAGCTCTTGGCTCGCGTGGTGCTCTTGGCTCGCGAGGTTCTTTTTTTATAGTTTGCTTGATACCTTTGCAAAGTCTTTCCCAAGCTGCGATTTCGCGTTTGTTTTCATATTTAACGCTTAAAAATCTTATGATATCTTCTGTAATCCTTACGTTTCTTGTAAGCTCTGCAAGAAGTGCTGGTGGAGCTTTGTAGTAGATAACAAAATATGTTCCACGCTCATATTTTTTGATGGTATAAGCTAGCTTTCTAGTGCCCATCTCAACGACAGTAGCGATCTCGCCGCCGTTTTTTGTTATGACTTCTTTTACGAAATCAACCTTAGCTTTAACTTCCTCTTCCGTCAATGTCGGCTTAAGAATAAATAAAAGCTCGTAATGTTTCATTTTTTCTCCTTATGGATATTTAGCTCACTTTGTGAGCAAGGATTTTGCATTAAGCAAGGGTGGATTTTAGCTTAAATTTACTTAATATTTGCTGTTGATGTGAGGTGCTGGAGGTTTAAAATGGTTGATAAAACGAAAATTTCTTTATCCATTTTTGTATTTGTTTTTAGCTCTAGCTCGGCTAAATTTAGCGTTTTAAAGATCTCTAAATAGGCATTTAAACTTAGCTTTAAGCTATTTGCTTTTAGTAAATTTGCCACATTTACTGGTGGCTGATAGCCGATCGCTTCGTCTAAATTCAAGCGGCCATTTATCTTTATATAAGAGTAAATTTTAAATAGCCTAAAAAATGCCTTGTAAAGTGAGTTTAGAAGTAAAATTTCATTAAAATTTGGATCTTCTAAGTAGGTAAAAAAGTCGTTTTTTATATCTTTTAGAGCCATAAATTTATTGAAAAAATCATCAAAATTTATCCCGCCAAGTCCAAAAACAAGCCTTTTTACATCGTCTTGTTCGATGTGGGTGTTTAGGCTCTTTAGTTTTGTTAGCTCGCTTGCTGCAAGGTATAAATTTTCATTATGCGTAAAATAAAGCTCATAAAGTGCGTTTTTGGTTATGTTTAGGCCTATTTTAGCTGAGCTTTTGGCTAGTAAATTTATCGCTTCATCTGGGTTTGATGGCTTAAAAAATCTAGCAAAATTTGTCCCAAAAGCCTTTTGCGTATCAAAAACTAGCTTCATATCAGCCTCATAAAGCTCAAACAAAAAGTAGTTGTCCTGGCTCTTTGAACAAAGCGAGATGAGCTCTTTTAGCTCTTTTGCTGGGATCTTTTTGTCGCTTTTTACATAGAGGATATTTTTGCCGCCAAAAAGCGACTGCTCACTTAGGTGAGAGCTTGCTTGCGCGTAGTTGTACTCGTCAAAATAAAGGCTTAATAAATTTGCATCTTCGCTTGCATAAAAGCTCAAAATTTCTTTGCCAAAAAGCTCTATCTGAAACTCATCTGCGCCAAAAAGCAAGAAGTAGTTGCTTAAATTTGCATTTGTTAAATTTAGCTCCAAATCTTTTCTATACATCGATCTTTCTTACCACTTTTGCAAAAATTTTAGCGCTCGCGATATCAGCCTCTGTGATCTTTACGACAAGCTTTTGAAGTAAATTTGCGCTGTATCCAGTGATGAAAATCCTAGCTCCAACAAAGTAATCATCAAGCTTAGCGACCAAAACATTTTGGTTTTCGCTCACGTAGCAGCGCACCTCTTTGCCGATATTTGCAGCTGCCCAGCGTGCAAATTTCCTATCCATAAAGTCGTAGGCTACCTTGTCAGCCTCTCTTTCAAGCTCGCTTAAGGTTGCACATGTGCTTTGGATGTTTAAAAGTAAGAAGTTGTAAAGCTTCTCATCTTTTGAAATTTTAGCTTTTAAAAGTCTGTGTAAAATAAGGTCAGTATAGCGTCTAATAGGGCTTGTAAAGTGTGTGTATCTATCAAATCCAAGCCCAAAGTGGCCTAAATTTTCACTTGAATATTCAGCCTTTTTTTGTGACTTGATGATGAGCTTGTCTATCTCCTCGCGGTTGCCTAGTTCATCGGCCTTTAGCTGGATCTTTCTTATCAAATTTGCAAGGTCACTCTCGTAGGTAAAGTCAAGCCCTAAAAGTTGCAAGTCCTCAAGCAAGGTATCTATCTTTTTAAAATCAGGCGAAGCGTGGTTTCTAAAAACGCCCTTTGTAATGAGCTTTGCAGCAGCTTTGTTTGCTAAAAGCATGCAGTCCTCGACTAGTCTATGTGAGTCGGAGTCGCTTTCAAACTTGGTTTGTGAAATTTGCCCCTCTTCATCAAGGCTCATTCTAAGCTCTTTTGTCCTAAAGTCAAATGCGTGCAAAAGCCTTTTTTTGCGAAGTTTCGTGGTGAGTTTAAAAAGTGGCTTGATCCATGAAATTTCACACTCTCTTTTGCCCTCTAAAATTTCATCGATCTCATCGTAGTTAAAGCGCCTTTTTGAAAGGATGATCGTTTCAAAACGCTCCTCTTTTTTTACATCGTTGTTTGCATCGAGTGAAATTTTAAAACAAAATGCAAGGCGCGGCACATCTGGCTTTAGCGAGCAGATATTTTCACTAAGCGCACGCGGCAACATCGGCACTGAGATGTGCGGAAAGTAGATAGAAAAGCCTCTTTTTTTAGCCTCGCTATCGATAGCACTATATGCGGTCACATACTCGCTTACATCGGCGATTGCTACGTAAATTTCTCGCTTTTTCTCATCAAAATATATGGCATCGTCAAAGTCTTTGGCATCGACTGGGTCGATCGTGCAAAAGTCTAAATTTCTTAGATCAACCCTGTTTGGATACATGCTAGCATCGACTTCATCGCCAAATGCCTTTGCCTCAAGCTCGCAAGCCTCGCTAAATTTATCATTTTTATTATAAATAGCAAGCGAAATTTTCTCATCGCTTAGCGGATCTTCTAAATTTCCTAAAACCTCGACTATTTCATTGTTTAGGTTGTTTATCTTTAGTAGCGTCCCAAGCGGGAGCATCTTTAGGCTTTTTTGAGTTGCCTTTAGGGTTGTACTTAGCCCAGTTTTTAAATTTACCCCTAAAATGGCCACTCCAAAGCGTTTTGTATAGACCACGCTAGTCTCATTTGCAAGCTTTAGGCTCATTACTATCTTAGCGCTTTGGCGTTTTTTCTTAAGTGGCAAAAGCTTTGCTAACACGATATCACCAAGGTGAGAGTTGTTTAAATTTTTATTTTCGACGATGATATCTTGCTTGAAGCGCTTGTCAAATGGCATGATAAAGCCAGTTGCGTTTTGGCTTATGTCTAGCTTGCCGCAGACATAGCCGTTGTTTAGGTAAAATTTATTTTTGTGGGAGCTTACGGCACCAAGGTTTAGGAGATTACGTAAGACCTCTTTATCTTCGTTTGATATCTCTTTTTCTTTGATGCCAACGAGTAGTGATGTTAAAAATTCTTTCACAAATTGTCTTTGACTTTGCTAACAGCCATTAAAAATGTATCTCTCTCAAAGCCATATTCGTTTATAAGAAGTGTTGCATTATTTATGCTTACATCGTCAAGCTGGTTAAAGATATTAACCGCTGTTTTTACTACCTTTAGAGCCCTTGCGTACTCTTTTATGTGATCAGGTGCCTCTTCTGGAGTATTTGAATAAAGTATTGAATTAATAAGTTCTGTCTCAAGGTTCCATTGTTCAAAAATTTTAGCAGTAACCTCTTCATTTGTCATATCAAAAATCTCTGTTTCTAATAAAGCTAGATCAACAGAGCCTGTTATTTTTTTTATTTTTTCTTTAAATTCTATATTCTGGTTGTTTTCAACTAATTCATGAGCAAGCACTATCTTTCCAACTTCTAGCATAAATGAGGCTGGAGAGAGGACTTCTAGTTTTTTAGGATTAATTTTGGAATACCAATGATACATTAATGTATTTTGCATTATAGATATATTTAAGAAGTCTTGTCCTGTGATACTATAAGGTTCTAAATTGATAGAAAAACTTTTCCTGATAGCACTTGATAATGCAAAGCCGCGGATAGTAGCCATACCAAAAAGTGAAATGGCTCTCGCGATAGTCGTGATCTCTTGAGAGAAACCGTAAAGCGGTGAGTTTGCAGAACGTAAGATGTTTGCTGTTAACATCGGATCCTTTTCGACCACTTTTGTAAGGTCGTTTATCGAGCTGTTTTCGTCAGCGTGTATACGTTGAATTTGTATAACAGTGTCATCTAGCGGAGGTAATGTCTTGATTTTTTTTAGAATAGATTCATTCATTGAGTCGTCTCTTTTGGTTAAATTTCTGTGTATTTTAGCAAAATAAATTATCATAAAACTTAAAATTAGTTTCTGCCTGTTTCAGCCGAATTTTTGCTGGCTAGAGTTATAATTTAGCCAAATTTTAACAATAGGAGAAACAATGGCCATAAATGTTTATTATGATAAAGACTGTGATTTAAGCCTTATTCAGAGTAGAAAAGTAGCGATCATTGGCTTTGGCTCACAAGGTCACGCACACGCTGAAAATTTAAGAGACAATGGTGTAAGCGTCGTAATCGGTCTTGCAAAAGGCGGCAAAAGCTGGGCAAAAGCTGAGGCAAAGGGCTTTGAAGTAAAAACTGTAAGTGAAGCTACAAAAGGCGCTGATGTAGTTATGATCCTAACACCAGACGAGCTTCAAGCTGAAATTTATAAAAATGAGATCGAGCCAAATTTAAAAGATCACGCTGCTATCGCATTTGGACATGGTTTTAACGTTCATTTTGGACAGATCAAAGCTCCGGCAAACATAGACGTCATCATGATCGCTCCAAAAGCTCCAGGACACACAGTTAGAAGCGAATTTGTAAGAGGTGGTGGCATACCTGATCTTATCGCTGTCGAGCAAAATGCAAGTGGAAAGGCTAAAGAAATCGCTCTAAGCTATGCTTGCGGCATAGGTGGCGGTAGAACTGGCATCATTGAGACAACATTTAAAGATGAAACTGAAACAGATTTATTTGGTGAGCAAGCTGTGCTTTGCGGTGGTCTTTGCGCACTTGTAAATGCTGGCTTTGATACACTTGTAGAGGCTGGATATGAGCCTGAGATGGCGTATTTTGAGTGCTTACACGAGCTAAAACTAATCGTTGATCTAATGTATCAAGGTGGCATGGCTGATATGCGCTACTCTATCTCAAACACAGCTGAATATGGCGATTACGTAAGTGGTGTAAGAGTAGTTGGCGAAGAGAGCAGAAAAGCTATGAAAGAAGTTTTAAGAGAAATTCAAAATGGTAAATTTGCAAAAGACTTCATCCTAGAGAGAAAAGCAGGATATGTTAGAATGAACGCTGAACGCGGTATAGCTGAGAGAAGCTTGCTAAATAAAACTGGCAAAAAACTTCGCGCAATGATGCCTTGGATAACTAACGGCAAACTTATAGATCAAAGCAAAAACTAAGCCTTGAGCGAAAAAAAGACTACAAAGAAGCGTCCTGCGAAAAAGAGTGCAGGTCGCTCTCATAATAAAATTTTACTTGGTATCGGTGTTATCGCTGCTATTTTGATAGTGGCACTCATCGCAGCTCTTAGTATCAAAAACAAAGATGTTGAGCAGATAAGTAAAGTAAATGAGCCAAAGAGCGAGAAGCAAATTTCAAAAAAGGCCGAGCAAAAAGTTGCTAGCAAAGATAAAAAACAAGAGTATGAGAAGAGAAAATACCCTCTAAAATTTGATGAAGATGAAAATTTAAGTAAAATTTTTACCGATCCTAAACACAAAAGCGAACTTGCTCTAAAGCCAAAAACTGAGCCAAAAGAGCAAAAAAAAATAACTCCTGAGATAAAACCTGAAGTAAAAGTAGAAGCTAAAAAAGAAGAGCCAAAAAAAGAGCAAAACGATACTAAAAATTTGCTTGCAAATTTATATAAAAATATGCAAAGTAGCGTAGATACAAGCTCTGAAGCAAAGAGTGAAGAAAAGCCTGAGCAAAAGCCTGAGCAAGTAATCGAGCCATTTTACGCAGGCAAAAATGAAGTAAAAGCAGATACAAAAACAGAGCAAAATAAAAGCGCTGAAGCAAATTTAAGCATAAAAGAAAATTTAAAGCATAGTGAAATTTTAAAACCAGAACCTACTAAAAAAAGCGGGATTGAGCCTGGCAAAAAAGATAAGAAGCAAATTTACAGCGAAAAACCGCAAAAAGAGGGCGCGAAAAAAGATGACTTTGCGGTTGTGCCATTTACTCCAAATAGCAGCGTAAAAGGGCGTGCTAAGTTAGTGCTAATAATCGATGATGTGGCGACATTTGAGCATGCTAGCATGGTAAAGTCGCTTGGTCTAAAGATAACGCCGTCTATTTTTCCAGCGACAAAAACTCACCCAGATACACCTTCGATCGCTAGGTCGTTTGAGTTTTACATGATACATCTGCCGATGCAGGCAAAGCACTTTGATAGCCCAGAGATAGGCACTCTAACGATAAATGAGAGTTTTGAGAGTATGCATGAAAAGATAAAAAAGATACGCAAGGACTTCCCGCGTGCAAAATATACAAACAACCATACAGGATCGCGTTTCACGAGTGATTATGACGCGATGGACAAGGCTTATAGAGCGCTGATAGAGCAGGGTTTTATCTTCGTTGATAGCAAGACGATCGCTCAAACTGCGGTGGCAAGGGCTGCGAAAAAGTATAATCAGCCTTACATTTCAAGAGATATATTTTTAGATGATGATCCATCGGCTAGTGCTGTCAGACGTGAGCTTGTAGCTGCTGTAAATTTAGCCAAAAAAAGAGGCTACGCGATCGCCATCGGACATCCAAAGAAAAATACGATCGCAGTGATAAAAGCTAGCAAAAACAACATCTTAAAAGATGTAGAAGTTGTTTATCTAAAAGATATTTTATGAAGCTTGAAATCATCCCAGAGGCGCTAAATAGGCTAAAAAATCCCCCAAAAGAGCTAAATTTCATAGGCGACACTTCGCTTCTTAGCATGCCAAAAGTAGCAGTCGTTGGCTCAAGAAAGGCAAGTGTCTATACAAAAGAGTGTGTCACGGCACTTTGCGCAGCGCTAAAAAGTGCAAATGTTTGCGTGGTGAGTGGTGGGGCTATCGGTGTGGATATCACAGCTCATAAAGCTGCCATGCCACGAACTATCGGTGTTTTTGCGAATGGACTTGACATCATCTATCCAGCTCAAAATAGGGCGTCGATAAAAGAAATTTATGAAAAAGGCTTGGCTCTAAGCGAGTATGACGAGGGTGAGCCACCGATCGCTTATAGGTTTTTAGAGCGAAACCGCATAGTTGTGGGGCTTGCACAAGCCCTGGTTGTCGCTCAGGCTGATCTAAGAAGCGGCTCTATGCAAAGCGCAAGACTGGCAAATGAGCTTAAAATCCCTCTCTTTGTCCTGCCGCAGCGCATAAATGAGAGCAATGGGACAAATGCCTTGCTAGCTAGCAAAAAGGCCGAGCTTATCGATGATTACGTTAAATTTGCTTCGCTTTTTGGCGAGGTAAAAGTGCAAGAAAAAACAAGCGACGAGATCTTGAAATTTTGCAAAAACGGCGTTAGCCTTGATGAAGCATTGTCTAAATTTGGCGAGATCATCTACGAGTACGAGCTTGATGGGCTAGTTGAAATTTCAAATTTAAGAGTAAAAAGCGCGCTATGAAAGAGAAATTTATGGCGATCGATGTTGGACTAAAGCGCATAGGGCTTGCTTTTGGCTTTGGCGAGGTCGTGACGCCCCTTGAGCCAGTTCTCAGAAAAAACAGAAACCAAGCCGCAAGAGATGTGAGCCAAAAAGTAAATGAATACGCTCCTAACACGCTAGTGGTGGGCGTGCCAATCGGTGGTAGTAGCGAAGACGAGATGAGAAGGCGCATAGAGCACTTTGTATCGCTTCTTGACGTGCAGGCTAATATCGTCTATCAAGATGAGGCCTTTAGCAGCAGCGAGGCAAGTGAAATTTACACAAACACAAAGCGAGATGGCAGACTTGATAGCGTCTCAGCCACTATTATTTTAAAGAGATACCTAAAAATTTTATAAATTCCTAGCCACTATCTCCAAAGTCTCGTGCAAACTATCGCTAGTAAATGGCTGCCTAAGCGTAGTCATCTTCTCGCTTTTTATGCTTTTGGCTTCATCCTTGCTAATGATGACGATGTAGAAATTCTTAAGCTTTTGATAAGTTAGCATCTCGTCAAGCCTTGCTTTGTCGCTTAGATACTCCTTTTGCACAAAGATTATGTCTGGCTTGAAAATGGCATCTTTTATGTGTAAATTTAAACTCTCAAAGCTCTTTTGTTTGCTAAGCTTCAGCCCATTAAAGCTTAGTTCATGGCTTATAATCGAAAATATATCTTCATCTTGACAAGCTATTATTGCATTTTTACCAGACAAGTTAGATATTTTTGAATTGCGTTTTTTGAAAGTGCCACTTTTTGGCAATGGAATATTTATATTTATACAAAAGCCATCGACTATTTGATTTATATGAGCATTTAGTTCACTTAATAAAACATCTGCTTCATTTATAAGTTTTTTATTTTGTTTTAATGGCACTGTTGTGCATTTTATATATATGTCAAAATGCACTGAAGTTAAACTATAATTAACTATATTAAAAATTATTGAAAGTTTTGAGTTGGTGACTTCTTTTAAATAATATCTGCTTAAATTTTTGATCGCGCCTATTAGCTTGTGTGCTTCAAAGCTTAGATAGCGTGGGTAGTTTGGATTGTAGTTAAAGACGATGGCGTTATCTCTAGTGGTTGCGTCTTTAAAAAGTGCCTCTAAAAAAAGCTCCATTTGCGCGACAAAATCGACATTTTTCATATCACAAGCATCCCATCGCCATATGAGTAAAATCTATACTTTTGGCTAACTGCAGTTTCGTAAATCCTTATTGTCTCCTCAAGCCCTATAAAGCTAGTAACTAGCATTATCAGCGTTGATTTTGGTAGGTGAAAATTTGTAAGCAGATACTCTTGCCTGATCGGTCTATTGTTTAGGTTTAAAAATAGCTTGCAAAAGCCACTTGGCTGCTTGCTTCTAGCAAATTCTTCAACGCACCTAGTAACTGTCGTGCCAACGCCAAGGATGGGCTTATTTGAGCTTATGATCTCGCATGCTTGCTCGCTGATCTCGTAAAACTCAGAGTGCATCTTGTGGTCATTTATGTTTTGGCACTCCACGCCTTTAAACGTCCCAGCGCCCACGTGAAGTGTGATGTAGGCGACCTCGTGTTTTGCTTTTATGCTCTCTAACATCTGCTCGCTAAAGTGCAGACTAGCTGTCGGAGCTGCCACTGCGCCACTATTTTTGGCAAATATGCTTTGATACCAGCTCTCATCATCCTTTGTATCAGCCCTTTTGATATATGGCGGAAGTGGGACGTGGCCGATCTTTTCTAGTTCGCTAAAAAGTTGCGTCGTATCTAAAATAACGCCATTTTTGGTGAAATTTACCACCCTTGAGCCATCATCATTTAGCTCAAGCACATTTACCTTTATATCATTAGCGAAATTTAAAACGCTACCAACGCTCACTCTGCCCCTTATATAGACGCTAAATTTATTATCATTAAGAGGTTGATTTAGCATCACTTCGCAGGCTCCGCCACTTTGCTTATGCCCTAAAATGCGAGCCTTAACTACCTTTGTATTGTTAAAAATGACTGCCGCGTCCTCTGGGATGAGGCTGGCTAGATCTTTAAATTTATAGTGTTTTATCTCTTTTGTTTTTTTAAAATAAACAAGCAGCCTTGCCTCTTCTTTTGGCAAAACTGGCTCTTTTGCGATGAGCTTTTCTGGCAAAAAGTAGTCGTAGCTTGAGATATCGTTTATGTCACTCATCGTCTGCGTCGCTGTTTGTGTCGCTATCTTGCTCATCGTCGTCGCTTTTGCCGGCTCTTTTAGCGACTATTATTGAAATTCCATAAAGTCCGATGAGTGGCAGTGCCATTAAAATTTGGCTTATAACATCTGGCGGTGTGACGATAGCTGCGAAGATAAAGATGACGACTACTGCGTATCTGAAATAATCTTTTAGCATCTTGTCATCAACAAGTCCTATCTTTGCTAAGAAAAATGTAATGACTGGCAGCTCAAATGAAATTCCAAAGCCGATCAGCAGTTTTGTAAAAAAGCCAACGTATTCGCCGATGCTTGGCAGTGCCGTAAAGAGCTGGCCGCCAAAATTTACCAAAAATGTAAAACCAAGCGGGATGACCACGTAGTAACAAAACGCCGCCCCACACGCAAACATAAATGAAGCAGAGAGGACAAATGGGATCACATATTTTTTTTCATTATCATAAAGTCCAGGTGCGACAAATAGCCAAAACTGCCAAAAAATGATAGGCAAAGCAAGCACCAAGCCAGCAAAAAATGCGACCTTCATTGCAGTGAAAAATGGCTCTTGGATCTGTGTAAAGATGATGTTTGAGCCAGCTGGCAAGACCTGCTTTAGCGGCTCGCTCATCCATGCAAGCAGTGGATTCCAAAATGTAAAACAGATGCCAAAACAGACAAAAACGCTTACAATGCTTATAAAAAGCCTCTTTCTAAGTTCGATCAAATGGGGTCTTAGCTCTTCAAACATCACGCCTCTTTTTTATCGTTTAAGATCGCATCTTTAACTAAATTTGTTGGATTTTGTATATTTTCTACCGTTTTTTTGGTGTCGCTTACGACGTTTTGTATGCTCTCAGTGACGTCGCTTGCACTTTTTTTGATCTCGTCAAGCTCTTCAAATGTGAGCTTTTTACGCACGCTTTGCGCACTTTGAGTTATGCTCTCTTTGTATTTTTGAGCGTCTTCTTTGAGCTCGGCTATCTTCATCTCTTGATCAAATGTCGATTTTGCGTCGTTTATGCCTTTTTTAAACATCTTTAGAAATTTAGCGATCTGCACCATCGCACTTGGCAGCTTGTCAGGGCCCAAAACTAGCACAGCGATCACGGCGATGACCAAGATCTCAGAAAAACTCATTCCAAACATTTTTGCCTCTGTTAAATTTTATTTAAGCTTTGTATTTTATCTTGACTTTGCTCAAATTTTTATAAATTTAGCCCTCGATAAAGAGTGCGATCTCGTCGCTTAGTAAGAAATTTGGGTTATAAAATTTGCCCTCTTTAAATAGCAGTTTTTCATTTTCTACAAGTAAATTTGCTCTTTTTTTCTGAGCCTCACTTAAGCGCCCAGCCTCCACGCCAACGACGCTTCTAAGCCCTAAAAATATATGCTCTCTTGCTAGCTCGCTTTGGCTTAAAATTTCTTTTTCTCTATGTGTTGGCTGAGCGATGTAGGCGTCTATGCTACTTTTGGCGTAGTATCTGGTGGCGTCCTTAAAGCCCACGCTAAAAGCTCCCACGCCAAGGTAGTTTTTGCCCTGCCAGTAGCCAAGATTATGCCTGCAAATTTGGCCGAAATTTGAAATTTCATACTGCCTAAAGCCAGCCCTCTGGGTCTGCTCTATCATAAATTTGGCCAAAGTGTCGCTATCCTTTTTATAGCTTTTTTTGCCAGCAAACGGGGTGTTTTCTTCAAGCGCGAGCGAGTAGGCGCTTAGATGCGTGATAGCAAGACTTTTTAAATTTTCAATCTCCGCCAAAAGGCGCTTTTTGGTATCAAATTTAGTGTCATAGATGAGGTCTAAATTTATGCTCTTAAAGCCAGCTGTATGGGCATTTTCAACCGCTTTAAAAATTTGCTCCCTGCTGTGAATGCGCCCTAGAAATTTAAGCTTATCTTCAAAAAAGCTTTGAGCGCCAAAGCTTATGCGGTTTGCGCCTAAAATTTTTACATGCTTTAGCCAAGCTAAATTTGCAGAATTTGGATTTGCTTCAAATGTGATCTCAGTTTCTGGCGTGCAAAGTGGAGCTAAAATGCTAAAAATTTCATTATAAAATTTGGCATTTACCGCGCTTGGTGTGCCGCCGCCAAAAAAAATGGTTGAAATTTCTTTTACATTTTGGCTTTTTAGCTGAAAATTTAGATCAAGGCAAAGCGCTTTAAAATAGGCGCTAACCTTGTTAAATTCGTCATCGCTTGAGCCAAAAGCGCAGTAAGGACACTTGCTTTCACAAAATGGCACGTGGATATAAACTTGCAAATTTCTCTCTTTTTTAAATTTTGGCGATTATAAGAAATTTGGCATTTAGTGCAGTTTAAAAGTAGCTTTTTTGCCTTATTAGCTCGCTTGGTAAAAAGCCAAAAGTGCCTTTAAAAATTTTTGCAAAATGAGCTGCATTTGCGTAGCCAACGATGCCGGCAGCCTCTTTTATGCTGATATCATTTTGTTTTAAAAGGGCAAATGCAAGCTTTAGCCGCTCTTTTGCTAAAAGCTGATAGATCGTATCTTTAAAAAAGAGTTTAAAATTTTTCTTAAGCCAAAAGTCATTAGTGCCGCAAAGATGCGCTAACTCCTTGATGCTTGGGGGATTTTGCATGCGAGTAAGTAAGATTTTCTTAGCCTTTAAAAGCACTTTTTCTTCGTCACTGCTAAAATAAATTTTCTCATCTTTTAAGGCTTTACTCTTATAGATTAGCTCTAAAATTTTTGACTCTATAAAGATCTCTCTCATCATGCCATCATATAAATTTGTCGTCTCAAGCTCGTTTAAAACGCAAATTTGAGCCTTATCTTTTTTGTATTTTATAAGATCAAATTTCTCTTCAAATTTTAGCTCACTAAAAATTTCAAGCTTATTTGCGTACTGCTCTTCAAAAAGCAAGGTTTTGGTTTTATAAAATTTATTTTGATATTCAAAAACGCCTTTTAAGCTATCATTTACTAGCCCTATGCAAAACTCATCCCTGTTTAAAAGATACTCTTTTTTATCAAGTTTAAAGCAAAGATTATCTTTTGCTTCGTTAAACATTAAAAATAGATATTTTTTATCTCCCTCGCTCTCTCTTTTGATGATTTCGTTGCATAAAATCTCGCTTTTTAGGTAGCTGATGCCATTATTTTGTTTGAAAAATTCTACATTTATCCGCTTGTTGTTTTGTGAGATTTTACTTATGCCATATCTTTTATCTAAATTTATCATTTTATCCCTTGAGCGTTAAATTTAATCCCTCTAGCGTTATGTCTGATATTGATAACGATTATTTAATTTTAGTAAAATGTGATTTAAATTTTAATAAGGAGTTTTTTGTGAGAAGTCTATTAAAAATTTCTGTTTGTGCGGCAGTTTTTATAAATTTACCGCTTTTTGCAAATGAAGATAAGCTCTTGCCAGAGGTCAAAGTAGTGAGCGCAACTGGCTTTGAGCAAAATATAAAAGACGCCCCTGCAACGCTTAGCGTCATCACTCAAGATGCGCTAGAAAAGAGAAATCACAAGGACGTTGAGAGCATGGTAAAAGATGTGCCAAGCCTTTTTGGAGCGACACTTGGTGCGGCAAATAGGCGAGGCATCTCCATAAGGGGTCTTTCGCAAAGATATACAAAGATCTTAGTAAATGGCATACCAGTGCCAGGAGATAACGCTTACAAGGGGCTAAGAAGCGTTGGAGGCTCATATAGCTTCATCCCGCCAGCAAGTGCGATAAGCCGTATCGAAGTGATACGCGGTCCTATGAGCTCACTTTATGGTAGTGACGCACTGGGTGGCGTGATAAATATCATAACAGATGAGTTTAGTAACGACTTTCATGCAAATCTTGGCTCAAGCTATAAATTTGCTAGAAATAAAAATATAAGCGGCGAGTTTTACAACAGCCTATATCTGCACTCTGGGCTAATTGACGATGTTTTAAGCATCTCAGTTTATGGCAAAAATTTAAACAAATCAGAAGATAAAATCTCATACGCAAACAGAGAGCAAAAAGATAGAAATTTTGGTACGAAGCTCTTTTTTAGACCAAATGAAAATAACGACATCACGCTTGAGCTTGCAAGAAGTGATGTGAAATATAAAAGAAGCAAAGGCAAAACTTTAGCCTCTGGCACAAATAATAGCTCAGTCGATCTTGAGCGTATAAAAGGCGATATGGTAAATTTAAGCCACGAAGCAAGGCTTGATGATATCTTGCTTCAAAGCTACCTGTCTTACGGCAAGATAAAAGAGATCGCTCAACAAAATTTGACGCTAAAAACACTAAATTTCGACACAAAAGGCTCATATTTTACTGATAACAATGCCTTTACTTTAGGGCTAAACGCCAAAAAAGAAAAGCTTGATGAAAAGGCAACCACAGCAGACGCTGCAAATGTAAAAAGATATGACATTTCGCTTTACGGCGAGGATGACTATCACCTTACAAAAGACTTTATCTTAAGCACTGGAGTTCGTTACAACTACGATGAGAACTATGGCTCGCACGTTTCGCCAAGAATTTATGGTATCTACAGCTTTAACGACTTTTTTGCCCTAAAAGGCGGAGTTGGCACAGGATATGCGACACCTGACATCAAACAACGCACGCAAGATCTTGCTATGCCATTTGCTGGAGGGCTTGGAGCACAGCTTGGCAGAAGCGACCTTAAGCCAGAGACAAGCGTGAGCTATGAATTTGGCGGTGTTTATAACGACAATGAAGGCTTTGAAGCCTCACTAACTGGCTTTTACACTAGCTTTAAAGATATGCTAGGCACCAAGCGTATCTGCACTCCAAGACCTGGTAACCCTTGCACGCATAAAGGCAAAATTTATCGCCGTTGGATTTGGGAGAGTGTAAATGTCGGCAAGGCTGAAATTTACGGAGTTGAACTAACAAATGAGTGGCAGGTAACAAACGCTCTTAGGCTAAATCAAAGCTATGTCTATACAAGATCAAAGCAAAAGGATGGAGCGGAGATAGGCAAAAGTTTAAACAACTATCCTCTTCATACATTTAAATTTGGAGCGAACTACGAGCTAAACAGATGGCTAAATTTCTGGTCTCAGATAAATTATTATGGCAGGAGCAAAGACTCACTTAGCTACGATGATGACATCAGACCTTACGTGATCGCTGACCTTGGTATAAACTACAACGTAACAAAGAATTTCAGTCTAAATTTGAGCGTTTATAACCTCTTTAATGAGTTTTTTACGACAAGATCGGGCAGATACGACATCTTAATAGCTGACGGGCAAAAGATCGAGCTTGGCTTTAATCTAAAGTTTTAAAATGATAAAAATTTTGAAAAAATTTCATCTTATTTTGGCTTTTATCTTTGCCTTACCGCTTCTTGTGCTTAGCATTAGCGGGGCGATCATCTCGTATCACGATGAGATAATCGATATCTTTAGCAAAGATGAGGTCGTGGCTGGCAAAAAGCCTTTAGAGATAGATGAAATTTTAAAAATTTTTAGCAAGAGCGAGCCAAATTTTAATCTTAGCTACCTAAAGATAAAATCAGAGGCAAACAAGGCTTACGTCATAAGCGGAACTACTGAAAATGGCAAGTTTGAGTCGTTTTTTATAAATCCTTATACTGGTGAAATTTCAGGCAAAAATAGTGCAGAGAAATTTATAGGGCTGGTTTTAAATTTACATAAAAACTTAGCCCTTTCGCTTTTTAAAAATGAAAATTTGACCAAATTTGCAAGCGAGCTAGTAGCACTTTCTACGCTTGCGTTGCTTTTTATCTTGATAAGCGGGGCGGCGATATATTTTTGGAGGTTTAGAAGCAGGGTGGGGGATGCTTTTAAGCTAAATTTAAAAGCAAAGAAATTTGCATTTTTGTATTCACTTCACGGCTTTTTGGGTATCTATCTTGGTGCTGTTTTAAGCGTGATTTGCATTAGTGGGCTTTACTTTTCTTATGAGAGCTTTGCTAAGGTTATAAATCAAATTTGTGGCGAAGAAAAGGTCTTTAAAAAGCCAAATTTTACAAATAAAAATGGCTTTATCTTAAGCGACGAGCAAAAGGTGGCAAACCTTAAAAAAGCTTATGAAATTTTCATCTCCAAATTTGGAGATGAGTTTGATGCTTTAAATTTTATAGCAAATAGTGACGGCATCAAATTTATGCTCTTTTACCTGCCAAAAGGTGCTAGCGAGAGAGAAGGCGTTAGGCTTTTAGTCGATACAAAAAGCGAGCAAATTTCAAAAAATGCCATGCCAAAGTCATTTGAAATTTATAAATTTATGCTTGATTTGCACGCTGGATATATCTTTGGCGAGCTTGGTAAATTTATATTTTGTCTAGCATCATGTAGTCTGGTTTTACTACTTTTTAGTGGAGGTGCGATTTATTACAAACGGCGCAAAAACTAACTTCATTTATCTATCTCTTAACTCTTTTTCGTTATCATCTCAAATAAATTTTTTGGAAAAAACATGCAAAAAAAATATAGACCAAATGTAGCAGCTGTCATTTTGTCTAGCTCTTACCCTTTTAAATGCGAAATTTTAGTCGCAAAAAGGGTTGATATGGACGATATCTGGCAGTTTCCTCAAGGTGGCATAGACGAAGGCGAAAGCCCAAAGCAGGCACTAAAAAGGGAGCTTAAAGAGGAGATCGGAACTGATAAATTTGACTTCTTAGAAGAGTATCCTGATTGGCTTAGCTACGACTTTCCAGCAAATGCGTCAAAGAAATTTTACCCATTTGATGGGCAGACGCAAAAGTACTTTTTGGTTAGGCTAAAAAACGGTGCGAGCATAAATTTAAAGACCGAGCATCCAGAGTTTAGCGAGTATAAATTTATCGAGTTTGGCAAGGCTTTAGAGGGGATAAACCACTTCAAAAAGCCTATTTATGATAAAGTTTTGAGTTATTTCAAAGAGAAAGGATATTTTTGATGTTGATCGTTCAAAAATTTGGCGGAACTAGCGTAGGCACGCTTGAACGCATCGAAGCTGTGGCAAACAGGGTCATCGAGACTAAAAACAGCGGCGCTGACGTGGTTGTGGTAGTTTCTGCGATGAGTGGAGTTACTAATCAATTAGTTGAATATAGTGAGTATTTTTCAAAGCACCCAGACGGCATCGCAACTGATATGCTTTTAAGCTCAGGTGAGCAAGTAACAACCGCACTTTTGACGATTGCACTTAATGCAAAAGGCTATGCGTGTGTAGGGCTAACTGGCGCAATGGCTGGGATAATGACTGATGATGTGCATACAAAGGCTAGGATAGAAACGATAGAGACAACAAGGCTAAAAGCTGAGCTAAGTGCTGGCAGGATAGTTGTCGTAGCAGGCTTTCAGGGCATAGATGATAAAGGTGATATCACGACACTTGGTAGGGGCGGAAGTGACCTTAGTGCGGTTGCATTAGCAGGTGCGCTTGAGGCTGATCTGTGCGAAATTTTTACCGACGTTGATGGCGTTTATACGACTGATCCAAGGATAGAAAAAAAGGCAAAAAAACTAGAAAAGATAAGCTATGACGAGATGCTTGAGCTTGCCTCTGCTGGGGCAAAAGTGCTACAAAATCGCTCAGTCGAGCTAGCAAAAAAACTAAATGTCAAACTAATCACAAGAAGCAGTTTTAACCACAACGAAGGTACATTAATAGCAAAGGAAGATAATATGGAAGCGGTTTTAGTAAGCGGTATAGCACTAGATAAAAATCAAGCAAGAGTAACTTTAAGAGGTGTAGTCGATAAGCCTGGCATCGCAGCTGAAATTTTCACAGCTCTAGCTCATCAAAATATAAATGTAGATATGATCATCCAAAACGTAGGACACGATGGCACGACAAATTTAGGCTTTACAGTGCCTCAAAACGAGCTTGACCTAGCAAAAGAGACTATGCAAAAGCTCTCAGCTGCAAAACATGTCGAGTATGACGATGCTATCGTGAAAGTCTCAGTCATCGGCGTGGGTATGAAGAGTCACAGCGGCGTAGCATGTCTAGCATTTGAGACGCTTGCAAAAGAGGGGATAAATATCCAAATGATCTCAACAAGTGAGATAAAAATTTCAATGATCGTCGATCAAAAATATGGCGAGCTCGCGGTTCGCGTACTTCACGATGCGTATAAGTTAGATAAATAATGCAAGATTTTATCCAATGGACGCTTGAGACTATAAGAAGCGAAAGATATATGAGCTGGATGGAGGAGAAGCGCGTTGAATGGACGCCTTTGCTTGCATCTAGGCTTAAATTTTTGCTTGATAGCAAGGCTTTTATAGTCATCTGCGACGATGAGCGAGAGTGGTTTGAAAACTATCTTTTAAGAAATATCAACCGCACAAAAAGCGAGCGTCCATTTTTGCCATTTTTTAGCCTAAGATCGCTCTATCCAGCCTTTGATAGCGTCGAGACAAACGAGCAAAAGCAGCTTTTAAAAGATATGCTAAGCCTTGCCTTTCCAAATGGCTACATCTTTTTTTACATCGGCAAGAGCATAGACAAGCGTGCAAATTTAGCTAAGACTGATGAAAACAGCTATATGTGGCTCTTTGATGAGCAGGCGCAAAACAGCTTTACGCTAAGCTCTAGCGATGAAAACTTAGACATCAAACTTCTAAATTTATATAAACTTTTTGACAAGAGCATAGACGCTGTGTTGTTTGCAAAGGTGATACTCTAAATGCTAAATAAAATCGTCATAACAAGCGATTTTGAAAATTTAAAAGCCAAGCTTGAAGCCGAGTTTGGCGTAAATAACTTAAGATTTTTTATAAGCGATGATTTTTTACTAGAAAATGCAAAAGAGGTCATCGCTGAAGCCTACATCGCTGAAAAAGATGAGAAAATTCTAGTCATCGAGGCAAAATCCTTCCGCACTGAGGCTCAAAACGCACTTTTAAAGATCATCGAAGAGCCCCCAAGAAACATTAAATTTATAATAGTAACGCAGAGTAAAAATTTACTTCTACCAACGATAAGATCGAGGATGCTAATAGAAAACAACCTCACCAAAAAGCCAAAAATAAGTGTCGATCTAAATTTAAAAGCCCTTAGTCTAAAAGAGCTAACAAGCTTTATCGATCAAAAGATAGCAGAGGAGCAGGCGCAAAAATTTGGCAAAAACGAGCTAAAAGAGCTTGTGGGCGCTATCGTGACAAAGGCGGTTGATAGCGGGTATAAATTTAGCGGCGAGGAGATGGAGTATTTTTTCTCGCTTATCAAGCTTGCCGATCTAAACGCTAAGTCTCATGCCGTTTTGACGCCACTTTTGCTTACTATCTTTGAGAAAGGACGACGTTGAAATTTTATAAGATAAATAACAAAAGCAACTTTGATCAAATTTGTAAGGCCATCTCGCCAAGTCCGGCTGGTGCGAAGCTCATGCAAGAAAAGAGCGAGATCAATTTTATCTTCATTGACGAGATAAAGACCCCAGCGGCAAATATCCTAAAGCAAGACGCTCTAAGTGTCGGCGCCGAGCTTGTGACACATAATGATACGATCTTTGGTTGCGAGAGCCTAAACAAAGCCTTGCTAATGGCGACAAACGCGCAGCTTAGGCAGTTAGCTAAAAAAGAGAAGCTACAAGACTTTGGACTTAAAAAGCTCGCCACCTTTTTAGAAACTAAATTTACAAAGCCAGCAAAGCCTCTTATAATGGGCGTTGCAAATATAAATAGAGATAGTTTTAACGAGCAAAGCCGCATAAATACTCAAAATGGCATAGCAAAAATCGAAGCCATGATCGAAGCAGGAGCCCACTATATCGACCTTGGAGGCGTTAGCTCAAGGCCAGGGAGCGAGTATTGCGGACGTGAGGAAGAGTTTAGGCGTATAAAAGATATCGTGGAGGAAATTTACAAGCTAAATTTACATGAAAAGGCAAAATTTAGCCTTGATAGCTTTGATCCTTATTGCTTAGAATTTGCGCTAAATCACGGCTTTAAGATGATAAATGACATCACAGCAAACGCAAATTTAGCCTCGCTTGCTGCAAGATATGATGCCGAGCTTTGCATGATGCACATGCAAGGCGATCCTGCCACCATGCAGATTGCACCAAAGTATAACGATCTAATCGGCGAAATTTCAGACTTTTTTGAGCAAAAGATAGCCCTTGCAAGGGAGCTTGGCGCTAAAAAGATAGTGCTTGACGTTGGCATTGGCTTTGGTAAGACGGCTGAGCAAAATTTGCTGCTTATTAAGCATTTGGAGCATTTTTTGAAATTTGGCTGCCCGCTACTTGTTGGTGCTAGCCGCAAATCAGTCATAAATTTTTATAGCCCCAGCGAGATAAAAGACCGCTTGCCGGGTAGCCTTTATCTGCATCTAAAAGCCTTCGAAAATGGCGCACAGATCATAAGAACGCACGATGTGGCCGAGCACAAGCAGCTTTTTGATATGCATGAGGCGATGAGCCAAGCCACGCTTTGGTAGGGCGCTTGGCTAAAAAGAGGCTAGATGAAAAATTTACTTCCGCCACCTTGGATCAAATTTCCCCAGATTAGCCCCTTTTCTATCGGCTGGAGGATGGGCGTTGGCGAGGATTATAAGTTTAAATTTAACGACTGGCTTAAAACGCTAAGCCAAGATGAGCGTGGCGAGTATCAGCAGCTCTTTGCTGAGCCTGCGATGTGGCGTGGATACTGGAGTGATAGGCTAGGCTCTGGTGAAAGCGCGCTTTTTACTTATAATGATTTCGAGCTAGATCTTTGGGAGCGTGAGCCTAGATATGAGTTAAAGTGGCTTAAGAAGCGCTATAACGCTGGCAAGTCGGATAAATTTCTCTTATTTTGGGGTCATCAAAAGAGTGCAAGCATAAGCGCAAGCTGTCTAAGTCAGTGGTACGGCTCTAGCTTTTGGCAAGACGAGGTTCATTACGTTTGCGCCGAGCAATATATGATGGCTAAAAAGGCCGAGTGTTTTGGTGATAAAGAGACTTTGGGGCAAATTTTAGCCGCCAAAGATCCAGCGCAGATGAAGGCGCTTGGCAGGCAGGTGCGTGGCTTTGATGCTAAGATATGGGACGAGATAAAATTTAGCGTCGTGTTAAATGCGAGCTATTTAAAATTTAGCCAAAATGCCAAGCTACGAGAGTTTTTGCTCTCGACAAAGGATAAAATTTTGGTTGAGGCAAGCCCTGTTGATAAAATTTGGGGCATAGGCATGAGTGCCGATGATGAGAATGCGCAAAATCCTATGAAGTGGAGAGGGCAAAATTTGCTTGGCTTTGCGCTGATGAGGGCGAGGGACGAGATAGCAAAGGTCTATAAAAATGTCCATTTATGTGACGCTAGAGAGCTAAATTTGGATCATTTATAAAGTATGTTTAAGATAAAATGCGGTGTAAATTTGGAGCGAAAATGACAAAACAAGAGTACGAACGAGCGATAGATACGCTAAATGCGTGGGCAAAGGCCTACTACGACGAGGACGAGCCACTTGCAAGCGACGAGGAGTATGATGCGCTATATCACGCAGTGCTAGCCTTCGAGCAGGCAAACCCAAGTGAAATTTCGCTATTTTCGCCGACTAAGCGAGTGGGCGGAGGCGTAAAAGAGGGCTTTAGCAAGGCAAGCCACATAAAGCGCATGTGGAGCATGGAGGATATCTTTAGTCTTGGTGAGCTTGATGCGTGGCTAAAGCGTGGAGAAAAGGAGAATTTAACCTTTGTTGCTGAGCCAAAATTTGACGGAGCGAGCCTAAATTTACTCTATGAAAACGGCGTTTTAGTTAGGGCGATAACCAGAGGCGACGGCGTTACAGGCGAGGACGTGACGCAAAATGCAAGGACCATTAGCTCGGTGCCAAAGAGCATTAGCTACAAAGGGCTCATTGAAATCAGGGGCGAAGTCGTCATAAGAAAAGATGACTTTGAGCTATTAAACGCAGAGCGCGCAAAAGAGGGCGATGCACCACTTTCAAACCCTAGAAACGCAGCCGCAGGAAGCCTTAGACAGCTTGATAGCGCAGTCACTGCAAAAAGAAAGCTACTTTTTATACCTTGGGGCGTGGGCGAGCAGAGCCTTGGGCTAAAAGATCACAGCGAAGTGATGAAATTTGTGCGTGATCTTGGCTTTGAGAGGGATGAATTTTTCAAAATTTTAAAAAAAGATGAGCTTGAGACCGCATATAACGAGCTTTTGGCAAATCGCGACTCAAAAAGTGTGATGATGGATGGTATGGTGATACGCGTAAATGACCTTGCGCGCTGTGAGCAGCTAGGCTACACGGTTAAATTTCCAAAATTTATGGTGGCATTTAAATTTCCAGCCATTGAGAAGGTCACAAGGCTAAGAGATGTCGCACTTCAAGTTGGCAGAAGCGGCGTGGTGACGCCTGTTGGCGTGCTTGATGAGGTAAATATAGACGGAGCCAATGTAAAATCAGCCACCCTTCATAACTTCGACGAGATCGAGCGCCTTGGCGTTATGAAAAACGACTACATCGGCATTATCCGCTCAGGAGATGTCATACCAAAGATCACAAAGGTCTATAAAGATAGGCGTGACGGCAGTGAGCAAGCGATAGAGAGGCCTAAATTTTGCCCAGTTTGTGGCTCGCACCTGCTTGATGAAGGGGTCTTTGTAAAGTGTCAAAATTTAAGTTGCAGGGCAAGAGTGGTGGGCTCGATAATCCACTACGCATCGAAAAAATGCCTAAATATCGACGGCCTTGGCGATGCGATCGTAAATTTGCTATTTGACAAGGGGTTGATTGCTTGCATAAAAGACATTTACAGCCTTAAATTTGATGATCTCATGGCGCTTGAGGGCTTTAAAGAGAAAAAGGTAAATAACCTTTTAAATGCGATCGAGGCTAGCAAAGGTGCGGAGCTATCACGCTTTATCACGGGCCTTGGCTGCGAGCACATCGGCGAAGTGGCGGCTAAAAAGCTAGCAAGTAGCTTTGGACTAGGCTGGCTTGATGCTAGCTTTGATGAGCTTGTCTCGCTTGAGGGCTTTGGCGCGGAGATGGCAAATAGTTTAACCGACTTTGCCGAGGTCAATAGAGCGGAAATTTTAGCTCTTAGCGATATCGTGCAGCCAAGCGTGACGCAGGTGCAAAGCATCTCAAATGCGCTAAGTGGCAAAACGGTCGTTATAACTGGCACGCTAAGTCGCCCAAGGGACGAGATAAAGGCGGAGCTTGAGAGTTTTGGCGCAAAGGTTTCTGGCTCAGTTTCTAAAAAAACGGACTTCGTCCTAGCTGGCGAGGAGGCTGGCAGCAAGCTTGATAAAGCAAATGAGCTAGGCGTGCTGGTGATCGATGAGAGCGAATATGAGAGGCTAAAACTTGAGGTTTGATAACTACGTCGCAAGCGTTTTAAGCATCAGTAGAAACAAGGCGAGCGAGCTCATTAAATCTGGCAAGGTGCTAACAAATGGCGAAATTTGCACCAAGGTTTCAAGCGAGGTTAGCGAGGCTAAAATTTCACTGCTTGATGAAATTTACGTTGGGCGAGGCGCGCTTAAGCTAAAAAGCTTTTTGGAGGCGATGAAATTTGACCTAGCTGGCAAAAACGCACTTGATATCGGCAGCTCAACTGGTGGCTTTATGCAAATTTTACTTGAGCGTGGTGTAAAGGGCGTGACTGGCGTTGATGTGGGCACTGATCAGCTAGACGCTAGTCTAAGAAGCGATGAGCGAGTGAAAATTTATGAAAAGACTGACGTCAGGGAGTTTGCAAAGCAAAATCAAAGCAAATTTGATCTCATAACCTGTGACGTGAGCTTTATCTCTTTGGCTGAAATTTTGCCAGCTATTAGTGAGCTAGCAAGCAGGGATTCGCTCATTATCACGCTTTTTAAGCCGCAGTTTGAAGTGGGCGTTGGCGTAAAACGCAATAAAAAAGGCGTTGTCACCGACGCTAAGGCTGTAAATTTAGCTATGAAGCGCTTTGAAGTGCTAGCAAGCAGCTTGAAATTTGAACTTATAGCTTGCAAAGAGTGCGAAGTCAAGGGAAAGGAAGGAAATGCCGAGTTTTTCTACGCTTTTAACAAAAGATAACATCACGGCCGTCGCTATCGGGCACTTTGACGGCGTACACAGGGGGCACAAGCAGCTTTTAAAGCAGCTAGGCGAGTTTGGCGGACTTGTTGTCATCGACAAAAACAAAGCCAACATCACGCCAAAGCTAAAGCGAGCCGAGTACTCGAGCTACCCATGTTTTTTGTATGATTTTGACGCTATAAAGGGGCTTAGCGGCGAGGAATTTATCGCGCTTTTAAAGCGAGATTTTAAAAATTTAAAAAAGATCGTTGTTGGATTTGATTTTAGATTTGGTAGAAATAGGGCTTGGGACAAGTATGATCTGAAAAGAATTTTTGATGGCGAGGTAGTCGTCGTTGATGAGGTTTGTTATGACGGCATGGGCGTGCATAGCTCATCCATCAGAGAGCTGATACGCCAAGGCAACATCGATGAGGCAAATAGGCTAATAGGCAGGGAGTACTCGATCGAGGGTAACGTGATAAAAGGGCAGGGCATCGGCGCAAAGGAGCTGGTTGCTACGCTAAATTTAGATATAAAAAGCTATCTTTTGCCGCGCGAGGGCGTCTATGCGACAAGAACGAGGATGGGCTCATACACCTATGGCTCGGTCACTTTTATAGGCAACAGACTTAGCACGGATGGAAATTTTAGCGTCGAGACGCACATCTTAGACGAGGTCGCGCCAAAAGTGACGACGCACGTTGCTGTTTGCTTCATAAAACGCCTAAGAGATAATAAAAAATTTAATTCTCTAAGCGAGCTAAAAGAGCAGATAAAGCGCGATATAAACGATGCTAGGCAGTGCGTGGGCGTGTGCGATCTCTTTTTTGGAGAGACGATGAGATACTTTGACGGATATGGAGCTGGGATATGAGAGATGAAATTTTTAAAGAGCCTATAAGCAAGCAGTTTGAATTTGATGACTTTGTGGCGAGCGTTTTTGATGATATGATCTCGCGCTCGGTGCCATTTTACGACGTTAGCTCAAATTTAAATGCAAAGTTGCTAGCTAAAATTTTGCCAAAATCAGCAAAAGTGTGCGACCTTGGCTGCTCTACGGCAAATAGCCTGCTTTTGCTAAATAACCTTAGAAATGACCTTATGCTAAGCGGCGTGGATAACTCTGAGGCGATGCTGGCAAATGCTAAAAACAAGGCAAAGGCTTATGGGGCTGATATAGAGTTTATTTTAGATGACATTTTAGAATGCGAGCTAGAGGGCTTTGATGCAGTTTTGGCAAACTATACTTTGCAGTTTATCAGACCGCCAAAAAGGGCAGATCTGGTGCAAAAAATTTATAACGGGCTAAATGAAAATGGAGTCTTTTTGTTTAGTGAAAAGATCATCTTTGAAGATAAAAAGCTCACTAAAAGTGTCATAGAAATTTACGAGGACTACAAGCAAGCGCAAGGCTACTCACGCTACGAGATCGCCCAAAAAAGAGAGGCGCTTGAAAATGTTCTGGTGCCATATACAGAGGAAGAAAATAGAAACTTAGCCCTAAATGCTGGCTTTAAGCGAGTTGAGAGCACATTTAAATGGGGAAATTTCATGAGCTTTTTGGCGTTTAAGTAAAATTCTCTTTTAAAAAACTATTTTTATAGTGCGTGTTTTATAAAACTAAAGCCCTAAATTTAATATAAATATGGCTTACATAATGAAAATTTAAAATTAAAGACTAAAAAGCAGCTTTTGATCTACTAAGTAATCGCCTGAAGCGTATCAAATCAATCAAAACAAATATAAAAATAAGTGATATCTTTGGGCTTATAAAAACAAGAAATTTAAATTTGATAATAAAGAAATTTAGCGGGAGTTACCCGCTAAATTTACTCATTTATCGCTGCGTTTCCGTGGTGGTGGAAGTCATCGTAGATGATCTTTGAAGTTTGGAATTTCTCGCGTTTTAGCTCGCGAACTCGTAAAAATTCCTCTTCATCGATCTTTTTGATCTGGATAGCTGCTTTAAATGTCGGAGTCTTGCTGATGTAGTCCCAACCGCTGCTTGTTAGCTCGTTGCAAGAGCTCTCCCAGTAGTGGAAAGTCATCTGTATGATGCCATCAGGCACGATGTCAGTCACTTCAGTTTTTACGACGATGTAGCCGTATCTACTCCAAGCTTTGATGAAGTCGCCTTGTTTTAGCCCGTATCTCTCTGCAAGCGCTGAGCTCATCTCAGCGATAGGTCCGATGCTATCTCCGCCCTCTTCGATGGCACGTGAGCGTCTTGTCATGGTACCAACTGTGTATTGATAAACTTTTCTTGTTGTTAAAAGCTGTATCGGATACTGCTCGTCAGTCTTCTCATCGACTGAACCAGCCATGATAGGATACTCTGGTGACATATTCATCTTCTTAGCAAACTCAAGTTTTGCGCTCTCGATCTCATCAGCCTTATCCACAAATAGGCATGGCACGAAACGGCCTTTACCATCAGGTGTAAAGAATTTCTTATCAAGATAGAGGCTCTGACCGCCCATATCATCTTCAGTTGGGCATGGCCAGTGAAGTCCGTGGTATTTTTTGATGCGGTAGTAGCTCATGCCGCCATAGCGTCTAGGGTCGCATTTTCTAACTTCTTCCCAAATTTCTTCTGGTGAGTTGTAGTTAAAGCCCTCAGTTGCGCCCAAACGACGTGCGATCTCACAAACGATCCACCAGTCTTGTCTGGCATCTCCTGGAGGTGTGATAACCGCTTCGTTGTGCTGGACACGGCGCTCTGCATTTGTGTAAAGACCCTCTTTTTCGCTGCTTGCCACGCCAGGGAGAACGACGTCAGCTTTTAGCGATGTCTCAGTTAAAAACAGGTCTTGAACCACGTAGAAATCGACATTTGCGATGCCTTTTAAGAAGTGATTTGTATTTGGCTCAGAGATGACTGGGTTTTCGCCGATAGTCCAGAAAAAATGCACTCTGCCATCAAGGATTGCATCAGGCACTTCAGTTTTATGGATGCCTATCTTTGAGTTTAAAAATCCAGGTTCTAGGTGCCACATTTTCTCAAACCAAGCTCTTTGCTCTGGGTCGGTGACTGAGCCAAGGTTTGGAAAGATATTTGGCAAAACACCCATGTCGCAGCAGCCTTGAACGTTCTCTTGACCTCTAAGCGGCAAGTCGCCTGTGCCAAGCTCGCATATATTACCAGTGATCAAGAATAAATTTGATACGTCACAAACTCCGCCAACGCCGTGATTGAAGTGAGTTACGCCCATGCCGTGAGTGATGACGGCTGGTTTTGTGGTGGCATACATCCTGGCGGCTGCTCTGATATCCTCTGGATTTAGTCTTGTGTATTTTGCTACAACCTCTGGGGCATAGTCTTTTACAGCCTCTTTGACATACTCGATGCCTATTGTGTGGTCTCTTACAAATTCCTCATTTACAAGGCCTTCTTCGATGATAGTGTAAAGAAGTGCGTTGATAACTGGGATGTTGTGTTCGGGCTCTAGCTGCAAGTGGATGTCGGCTCTACTTGCAAACTCAGTCTTGATAGGGTCGATAACGATCAGTTTTGCGCCGCGGTTTAGCGCTCTTTGGATGTGCATAGCTGCTATTGGGTGGCCATTTTCTGGGTTTGAGCCTATCATTAATATACAGTTACTATAAGTGCCAATCTCTGTAAAGCTATTTGTGGCAGCTCCGTTTCCGATTGTTTTAGCAAGTCCTGCTACTGTCGGAGCGTGTCAAATTCTAGCGCAGTGATCGACGTTATTTGTGCCAATTACAGCGCGCATTAGCTTTTGAGCGACGTAGTTGTCCTCTAATGTACAGCGTGCTGAGAAGTTTCCTGCTAGTGAGTCAGGGCCGTATTTCTCTTTGGCTTCTTTCATCTTTTCTACGACAAGGTCAAGTGCCTCGTCCCAGCTAGCCTCTTCAAATTCGCCATCTTTTGAAAAAACGCCGTTTTTCTTTCTAATAAGCGGTTTTGTTAGCCTATCTGGACTTGCAACGTAGTCCCAGCCATAAAAGCCTTTTAAACATAAATTTCCTTGATTGACTGGATTGTCTTCGACGCCAGTAGCGGCACGAACGACATTATTTTCCACGTGCAAGGTTACTTGACAGCCTGTCCCGCAATAAGGACAGATGACTTTGCCTTCTTTCATCACTTTCTCCTTCTAATTATGCATTTTTTGCATATTTATTTTAAGTAATATTACTAGTGCGAAACTTAATCTTTTATGAAAAATTCTTTATTTAAAAAATAAATTTTAATTTTAAGTTATATTT
>NZ_PPCG01000038.1 GCF_002913745.1 Campylobacter concisus | reverse complement strand
ATCTTATTTTGGTAAACAATCGGTAATAATTTTTGAAATTTTTAACAAAATTTAAGCTATAAAATTAATTTTCTATGATAATATCCTTTCAAAACATTTTTATCAAAAGGAGATTTAGATGAAACTTACAAAAGTTAGCTTAGCTGCTTTGGTTGCTTTAGGTGCATTTTCAAGCGTTGCAAGTGCAACTCCACTTGAAGAAGCTATAAAAAATGTAGATCTTTCAGGATTTGCAAGATATCGCTATACAAATGATAGTACTAAAAATTCAAAAGTTAATGATACTGTAAAAGGTAGTAGTGCTGGTCATGCATTTAGAATGGAAACAGCATTTAAAGCCGCGATCGATGATAACTTTTTTGGTGTTTTGAGACTAAGATATTCTGCTACAGATAATTCTGGTGATAATGCAGGTGCTGGTACAGATAGAACAGATACAACAGGAACATTCGGTGTTTATGAGATGTATCTAGGATATAAAGCAGGCAACACTACCGTTACAGCTGGTAAACAGCTTATTAAGACATTCTATGATGATGGTGATATAGCTGGTACTGGTCTAAAGGTAGCAAATACTGACATACCTGGTCTTACTTTAACAGCTGCTGCTTATGATGCTATTGATAACGATGCTGAAATATTAAAAGACAAAAAAAACAATATACAATATGATAAATTTGGACACATTAAATATAAAGCTAAAAGCCCAGATATAGATGGCCCATTATTGTCAAGACTTGGCAGTGCTGAATTTAGTGATGTTGCTGGCAATATCTATAACTTAGGTGCTATGGGTAGCTATGATCCAGTATCATTCAAAGTAGCGATTACAAATATTCAAGAACTTGCTACACTTTACGGTGCTGAAGCTGGCGTAAGTTTTAATGTAACTGATGATGTGAATCTAAACTTAAAGGGTCAATATGTACATAATGACTCAGATCATAAAAAAGTAGCTGATGCTAATTTCTGGGCAGTTCAAGCTGGCACAAAACTATTTGGTGCTAAACTTAATGCTGGTTACTTAGATTTTGATGCTAAAAATAAAGACAATGACGCTAAAAATAAAGACAAAATTGCATTTACTTCAATTGACGCAAATGGACAGTTAATCAACCCAGCTAAGATCCTAAATGGCGCAATGAGTGGTAGCCAACAATACTATAATAATATTAAAGGCAACAACGACTACTGGTTTGTTAATGCTGGATATGATATAGATAAATTTGGCTTTGGTGCTGGATATACTCAAGGTAAGGGTACAAGCTATGCGCTTGGCAAAGAGAGAGCAAAAAGAAACGAATGGTCTCTTGATGCTAGCTACAAATACAGCAAAAAGCTTACATTCCTTTCTTGGTATGCAGCTGCTAAAGACAAAAAAGATGGCGCAAGCTTTAAACAAGATCGTATCAGATTTGAAGCAAAATATAGCTTCTAAAAACATTTATCCGAGCGAGCTTTCGCTCGGATCTTCTTTTAAACATAAATCTTTTTCATAAAATCAAAATTTTACAAGTACTTTATAGAAAATATATATTTAGTCTAATAGTTTTCTTAACTAAGAATATTAACTTTTTTCTATGATCTCTACCCATCTATCAAGCTCTTGTTGTTCGGCTTTTAGCGTGCTGCTTTCGCCGTGTCCTGGGTAAAGTGCGAAGTTGCCCTTTAGATTTTTGCATTTTTCTAAACTATTTAGCATCTCATTTTTATCTGAAAATGGAAAGTCCCAGCGCCCGATGCTACCTTTAAATAAAAAATCTCCACTAAAGATCGCGTCTTCTATCTCTATCATCGAGCAACCTGGTGTGTGTCCTGGGAAATGGTGAAATTTAAAAGAGAAGTTATCTACCACAAAGCTCTCATCGCCTTGAGCCAAAACATCTGGCACAAAGGTATTTTTCATATAGCCAAAAATGTCACTCTCACACATAAAAGCATCAAATTTATTGATATAAACTGGGATTTTTAGCTCATTTTTTAGCTCGCTCACGTCGTAAATATGATCAAAATGTCCATGAGTACAAAGTATCGCCTTTAAATTTTTTGCATTTTGCAAAACCCACTCTTTTGCCCCATCGCCTGGATCTATCACCAAACTTGAGCCATTTTTGGTAATAATGTAGCAATTTGTCCCAAAATCGCCAAAATTTTTATACATTACTCTCATTTTTTACCTTAAATTTATCATTTCTTAAATATTTGCATCTTTTTACTTAAACTTAAAGAAAAATTTTAAATTTAATTAGTATAATTTTTAAAAAAGGAAGCAAATTTAGGCAAAGGGACAATGAAGGGGTATCAAAAAATAGAAGAAACCTTAGTTTTTAGCTTAAAAGATAAAACTAAAGGTAAAAAACTACTATTAGGCGTAAGCGGTGGTATTGATTCTGCTGTGGTTGCGACACTTTGTGCGAGAGCAAAGCCAGATGAAACTCATGCACTCATCATGCCAACAGCATTATCAAACAGACAAAATATGGACGATGCCTTAAATTTATGCAAAAAACTAAACATAAAATACAAGGTTTTATCTATAGAGGGCATTTTAAATGCCTTTTGCGAAACGATAGATGCAAATTTAAGCAATTTAAGAAAAGGGAATTTAGCAGCTAGAGTTAGAATGAGCTTGCTTTATGATTATTCATCTAGTATAAACGCTCTAGTCATCGGCACAAGCAACAAAAGTGAGCTTATGCTTGGATATGGCACGATATTTGGGGACTTGGCATGCGCTATAAACCCTATCGGTGAGCTTTATAAGAGTGAAATTTTTGAATTTGCAAAACATCTTGGCGTTGATAAAAATTTTATAGACAAGGCACCTTCGGCCGATCTTTGGGATGGGCAAAGCGACGAGGGGGACATAGGTTACAGCTATGCTGTTATCGACGAGATTTTACAAAATTTAGAAAATAACAAGGAGCAAGTCATCAAAAAGTTTGGATCAAAAGCGGTCTTGGATATAGAAAATAGAGTTGTGTCAAACAGGTTTAAACGACAAATGCCGTTGATAGTAAAAATCTAAAAGGATTTGATATGAGAGAAATTCCGTTTTACAAACCGACTATCACTGAGCGTGAAAGTGAGCTTATAGAGGAGGCTTTGCGTTCTGAAAATGCTACTGATACAGTTGCTAAATTTGAAGAAAAGATCAAAGAGTACTTTGGTGCTAAATTTGTTATCACTACAAACAACATCGCAGCAGCGCATCATCTGGCTCTAAGCGCTATGGATACAAAGCGTGGTGACAAGGTCATCTGCTCAGTAAATGCCTTCCCTAGCATTGCTCAGGCTGTTAGACATTTTGATGCTGAGCCAATTTTCGTTGATATCGATGAAGAGGATTTTAACATCAGTTCAGAAGCCCTTGAAAAGGTGCTAAAAGAGCAAAATCACAAAAAACTAAAGTGCGCTTTTATCTCGCATATCGCTGGACAAAGTGCTAAGCTTGACGAGATAAAGGCTATCTGCGAAAAATATGGCATCGTTGTTTTAGACGATGCAAATAGGGCTATAGGACTAACATATAATGGTAAAAAGGTTGGTTCAGACTCGTTCTTATCGTGCTTTCAGACAAACTCACGTGTGCAAAATCCTATCTCAACAGTTGGATTTTTCACGACAAATGACGAAGAGGTCTATAAAAAAGCAAAACTGCTTCGCAACTACGCCCTTATAAATGGTATAGATAAATTTGGTAGCTTAAGCTACATCTACGACGTTGTTGATATCGGTTTAAAATATGACATAAACTCGATAAATGCGGCATTTTCTATCGCTCAGCTTGAAAAGACAGACGAGCTTATAAAACGTAGAAAAAAGATCGCTGAAATTTACGATAAAGAGCTTAAAGAGTGTCACAACATCACAACTCCGGTCAAAAAACGCGAGCACATCTACACTCAGTACATCATCAAGATAAATAAAAACCGCGACAGCTTTGCTAGAGAGCTTTTGGAGCGTGGAATTCACACTTCGCTGCACTACATACCGATACATTTGCTAAGCTATTATAAAAATAAATATTCACTTAAAGTAAATGACTTCCCAAATGCTCTAAAAGCGTATCAACAAGTCCTGTCGCTACCTATCTATCATAGTTTGAGCGACGAAGAGGTGCAATACATCTGCAACACGGTAAAAGAAATTTCTAAATCACGTGTTTAAGAAACTTAACATCCTTTTGCACTCTTGGGCGAATGACTACTTCTTTCGCCCAAATTTCTTTCAAATTTTACTAGCATTTTTACTTCTGCCACTAAGTCTTATTTACGCTCTAGTCGTTATTTGCAAGAAATTTAGCGCGCAAAAAAAAGATCTAGGTATAAAAATAATAAGCGTTGGAAATTTAACCCTTGGAGGAAGCGGAAAAACCCCACTTTGCGTCGCTATCGCTAAAAATTACGAGGGCGCTTTTATCATCCTTAGAGGCTATAAAAGAAAGAGCAAAGGTATGCAAGTTGTCGCAAGAGATGGAGAAATCTTACTTGACGTAGCAGCAAGCGGCGATGAGGCGATGATATACGCTACAAGCATCAAAAACGCAAATGTGATAGTGAGCGAAGATAGAAAAGTAGCGATAAACTACGCCAAAACTCACGGCGCGAAGTATATCTTGCTGGATGATGGATTTTCTAAATTTGATATAGCCAAATTTGACATCTTGGTGCGCCCAAACCCTGAGCCAAAGCTAAAGCTTTGCCTGCCAAGCGGGGCTTATAGATATCCATTTAGCTTTTATAAATTTGGTGATTTCATCGCACGTGAAGGGCAAACTCACTTTAGAAAGAGCGAAATTTTAAACAAAAGCGAAAAAATGGTGCTAGTAACCGCCATAGCAAACCCAGCGCGTCTTGAAGCATTTTTTAGCGATTGCGTGGGGCAGGTCTTTTTCCCTGATCACTACGACTTTTCAAAAGAAGAGCTAAGTGAAATTTTACAAACCTACGGCGCGACCTCGCTTTTGATGACGCAAAAGGACTATGTAAAGGTAAAGGACTTTGGGCTGAGAGTTTCGCTTATCACGCTTGAAGTTACGTTAAGCGAGGAGTTTAAAAAGGTTTTAGCGCAGCAAATTTAAGCCCATTTTGTTATAATGAGCCACTTTTTAAAAGGAAAATTTAGATCAAAATGAGAATTTTAATCACCTCAGTCGCAAAGAAAAAAGAGGCAAAAAAACTAAGCAAAAAGCTCGTGAAAAAGGGACTTGCAGCTTGTGTGAGTAGTTTTAGCGCAAAGAGCATTTATCTTTGGCAAGAGAAGCTTTGTGATGAAAAAGAGCAAATTTTACTCATAAAAACGGACGCGAAATTTAAAAAAGTAGCTAAATTTATAAGAAAGCACCACAGCTACGAAACCCCAGAAATTTTGGCGCTTAAGCCAAAAGAGGTTTTTAAAAAATACGAAAATTGGATAAAAAAATCAACCAAAAAAGGCAAAAAATGAGACTAACACCAACTAGAAGCGTGAAAGATGAAAAGGTAAAAAATGTAAATTTAAGCACAGCCATGCTTAGCCCAAGCTCTGCTTACGGCGGACTTTACGCGCCAAAGAAGTTACCAAAGATCACAAAGGCAAAGTGGCAAGAGCTCTCAAGCCTAAGCTACGAAAAGCTCGCACTTCACATCATCTCGTTATTTAAATTTGACGTGCCAGAGGCATTTTTCAAAAAAGCGCTCAAAAGATACGCAAGCTTTGATGATCCAAGCACCCAGTCATTTTTAAAAAAATAGATAAAAATTTATATGTAAATGAGCTCTATCACGGCCCAACTAGGGCATTTAAGGATATGGCGCTTCAGCCTTTTGGCTCGCTACTTAGTCAGTTAGCAAAAGAGAGGGGCGAAAGATACCTTATCATGTGCGCAACTAGCGGTGACACGGGCCCTGCGACACTTCAAACCTTTGCAAATGACGAAAATATCAAGGTCGTTTGCCTCTACCCAGACGGCGGTACGAGTGAGGTTCAAAAGCTTCAGATGCAGACCATGCAGGGTGAAAATTTAAAGGTTTTTGGCATAAAAGGCGACTTTGACGACGCTCAAAAGGCGCTAAAAACGCTGCTTGCAAATGATAAATTTAAGGCTGAGCTTAAGAAAAAGCGCCTTAAACTAAGTGCGGCAAACTCAGTAAATTTTGGAAGAATTCTCTTTCAGATCATCTACCACGCCTACGCCTACGCAAATTTGCTAAAACAAAAGGCGCTTAAGGCAAACGAGAGCTTTGACATCATCGTGCCAAGCGGAAATTTCGGCAATGCTCTTGGGGCGTATTACGCTAAAAAAATGGGCGCAAAGATCGGCAAGATCAAGATCGCCTCAAACGCAAACAACATCTTGACGCAGTTTTTCACCACCGGCGTTTACGACCTCAGGGACAAAAAGCTGGTTAAGACGATAAGCCCAGCCATGGATATCTTGATCAGCTCAAATGTCGAGCGCTTGCTGTTTGATAAATTTGGTAGCGGGCGAACAAATGAACTCATGCAAAGCCTAGCCAAAAATAAATTTTATAAGCTTATCAAGCAAGAGCTTGAAGCGCTACAAGAGGACTTTGAGGCTAGCTGGTGCGATGATAATGAGTGCGAGGCATATATCGCAAAGCTTGCAAAGGACGGCTACGCGATCGATCCGCATACGGCTACTTGCTTTAAAATGGTGGATGCTAGCCGCATAAATGTCATCACATCGACTGCGCACTGGGTGAAATTTACGCCAAGCATGATCAAAGCGTGCCAGATCAAAGATACAAAAGATGAAAAAGATGCGCTGGCAAAGACCGCTAAAATCTTAAATGACAGCGTGCCAAGCTCGATAAACTCACTATTTAGTGCGAAAATTTTACATAAAAATATCATAAAAGAGGACGAGATAGAAAAGTGCGTCCTAGAATGGATCGAGCGATGATAATCATCCCAGCCCGCCTTGCCTCAACAAGGTTTAGTAATAAAATTTTAAAAGAGATAAACGACGTGCCGATGTTTGTGGCGACGGCTCTTAGAGTAAGCGGCGTGGATGATGTGGCGGTTGCTGTGGATGAGCCAAGCGTGCTTGATATCGCTAAGGCTCATGGCATAAAAGCGGTGCTAACTAGCAAAGATCATCAAAGTGGCACTGATAGGATAAACGAAGCGGCGCAAATTTTGGGGCTAAGCGAGAGCGAGATCATCATAAACGTGCAAGCCGACGAGCCATTTATAGAGCCTGAAAATATCGCCAAATTTAGGGCATTTTGCGAGCAAAACAAGGAGAAAGCCTTTATGTTTTCTTGCTACAAAATGATGGACGATGAGTTTGCGGATGATAAAAATTTAGTCAAAGTGGTGACTGATTTTGAGGGCTATGCGCTTTATTTTTCAAGATCGAGGATACCATTTAACAGAAGTGAGTGCAAAAACTACAAGGCTCACCTTGGCATCTATGGATACAGTGTAAAGAGCTTAAAAGAGTTTTGCGCGCTCATGCCTTCAAGCCTTGAAAATACTGAGAAGCTCGAGCAGCTGCGCGCCTTAGAAAATGGCAAAAAGATAGCGATGCTGGAGGTTGAGAGCCAAAGTATCGGTATCGACAGCGAAGAGGACTACCAAAGAGCGTTAGCTAAATTTGGCAAGAAGTAATGTAAGTGAATTCTCTTTAATAAACATATAGATTAAAGAGAATTCTTGCGTATTTTATAACTTTATTTTTACATACCTTAATATAAAAAATTTTTTGGTATGAAGCGAAGTGTAGAGCTTCAAATTTAGGCTACTTTTTTATCTTCTTAAATTTTATTTTTTTGATCTTATTTTTAACTACATGAAATTTTGAAGCCGCAGCCGAGCATATATCTTTGT
>NZ_PPCG01000037.1 GCF_002913745.1 Campylobacter concisus | reverse complement strand
CATCTTTTGAAAAAGTGTCGTCATAGCCCATTAGCTTGCCAAGTATGCTTACTCTTGGCTCTCCTTCACCTTTTACAAATCCAGTGAGTGAGTGATCATATCTGTCGTATTCTCTTGCTCTTTCTTTATCATCTAGCCTTGCATACTTAGGAAATGTCATACCATGACCCATATCGTTACTAAGTATCTCGTTTATATCGTTAAATTTAAAGCCCATCTCTCTTGCTATGTTCTCTCTTGAGAGATAGTTAGGGGTTGAAAGATTATTAGAAATTTGCATTTTACTATCCTTAGTTTCTTTTAAATTTACGCCTTTATATCAACATCTCTTTTTGTGCCAAGCATATCTACTAGATATTTTCCAGCTGGATTTTCATTTAGCTCTTTTACTAAATTTAAAGGTGGCATGCTAAATTTTAAAAAGCTATCCATAAAGTCCTTGCTTTTTTTGCCATCTTTATCTATCTCACCAAAAAGAAGCTTTAACATTTTTAGATTATGCTCCATCATCTTTTTAAATGATAGCTCGTCTTCTTCGTCTGAATACTTACCGACAAACCCAGTCGTTAGATCTACATAGACAAGGTCTCTTTTATACTTAACATACTCTTGCATATATGCAGGCATACCAGCTAGATCAGAGTCGCTTGCCTTGTTGAAATTTGCTCCAAATTTCATCTCACCATAAGCTCAAATAGCTCAAATGCTCTACTAAATTCTTTGCTATCTACGCTCTTATCAAAGCCTTGCTTCTTTCCAAAAACGGTGGTTTCACCTTCTTTGACGTCAAGGTTGCTATTTATGACGGCTGCTAAAAGGCCACCTTTGGTTATAGAGCCATCTTTATTTGTATATCTTTCGCCGTGCGGATCGATAAAAACACCACTTCCCACACTCTCCTTGCCGCCATTGTTGTTGTTAAAGATATCTGTTGTTGGCTTTAATGGCTGCCTGCCATCTCCGCCATTAAAGCTTGGATTGAAAAAGAGCGTGCTTATCATCTGCTTGTTTGACTCTTTGTAGTTAAAGCTAGAAGCAGCTGCATCGAAGTCGTAAATAGAGCTATGAATTTTTGTTACTTGCATGCTTTGGCGGTTATAAGAAAAGCCTTGTGGGAAATTTCTTATCTCATCTAAGCTAAAGCTTTCTTTTGAATTTAGTATATCTTCGCCAACTACTTGGGAGAGAACTTTGTAGGCATTATTTACAGTTTTTAGTATATCGATGCTGTCAAAAACCCTTTGCATATAGTCAGGCTGCGTCGCTATCCTGACTAAAGACTCCAGTGTGCTTGAGTGAATTTTATATCCGCTTGGTATGCCAGCTTGCTTGTTAAACTCATCTGTAAAGTATCCATCTTTATCTACCTTGTAGCCTAAAACCTCTGAGCTGGTTTGGTTTGTAGAAATTTTGGTTGATACCTTTATGTTCTGCTCTAAATTCAAGGGGTAGCTACCAAGTGTGTTTATCATCTAGTATCCTTTTAGTTTTAACTCACACCAAAGATATCGTCTTTTTTATGAAAAGATTTATTTTGCAAAGGCTTTTTAGTCTGCATAAATTTACTCCTAAACTCTCGTATCTACCTTTTTATAAAGCCTATCTTTGCTGGATAGCTCTTTAAATTTTAGGTCGTTTTCAAGGTAGGTAATGTTGTAAATTTCTTTAGTGGTGATACTTTTGCCGTTTTCAAGTCCGATCAGGAATTTACTTGTAAATTTATCAGAGAGGTTTTTAACTAGCTTTGCTCCAAGCTCTTTTAGACTAGATATCTTCTCATCTTGCTTTATGCCTATATCTTTAAAGTCAAGTCTATTTAGCTCTACATCATTCATAGCTTTAGCATCTAAATTTATACTTGCTCTTTTGCTATCTTTGTCGTCTTTGCTGATTAGCTTGCCAGTGTCGCTATAAATTTCTTTTACCTCTAGCTCTCTTCCGCTATCAAATTTAAGCGTGATCGTGCCATTTTTGTTTAGCTTCATGGCTATTACGCTGTCTGTGTCATTTAGAGCAGCTGCTGCCTTGCTCGTATCACTTTCAAAAGCATGCTTTACTCTTTCTAAATTTTCTAGGCTAAACTCAAGCCCAGTCGCTTTTTCAAACTCACTCTCCATAGCGATCATATAAGATGACTTTGTGACTTTTAGCTTTGAGATGAGATCATCTGCGTCTTCTACATCATTTTCTTTTAAATTTTTACTTACCCACTCTACATCTTTGCTGTGAGCGCTAGACTCTTTTTGGTAGTCGTTATAAAATTTCATAAAGCTATCTTTTTGATAGCCTGCGTATGAAAAGCTCTCATCTTGTTTAGATTCAGAAGGTTTTATGATAGGGTTAAACTCACTAAGCTTTTTCTTGCCGTCAAAGCCAACTTTCTCATAGGCAAAGTTGTTTAAGCCACTCTTGTCGTTAAATATCTTATTATCCCTAAGATCTACCCAGCCGTTTTGGTCTGCATGGTCTTTGAAAAATTTATTAGTCTCTTCTTTGCCTATCTTTTGGTAGCGATACTCGGCTGAAAATAGAGTATAAGGGTTTGAGTTGTTTAAACTAACTCTATAATCAACCGTATTCTTGCTAGCAAAGTCCATAGCCTCGTAGCTTAAATTTCTAATATCCTTTTTGATAAAGTCGTTTAGGTTTATCTCGCTCGTAACTTCGCTTAGTTTAAAAATTTTCTCATTACCGTCTTTGTCGTAGCCTCTAACTTTTAGCTTATCAAAGTATTTATCGCCAGAATTTATCACTCCATCCTTGTTGCTATCAAAGTTAAATAAAAATCCATTTGCGTCTAGCTTGCCTATGCCTAGTTTGTCATTATCGTCATAAAGATCCAAAAAGACCTCTACGTCACCTCGTGAAGTTTTTATCGTTTTTTCATAGGCGTAGTCATTTAAATTTGTAAATTTAGTATCTGCTGCTGCGATGGGCTTAACGGGAGTTTTTGAATTTATAGATGAAAAATAGGTGCTAGTTTGATCCACTTTCCTTAGTGCTGAGGCATCTTCGCCAAAGAGATACTTGTTCTCAAAGTCTTCTTTGCTCCAGTTTCTCCTCTGGATATCTCTATAAGAAAAAGCTTGATTTAGCCCAATATCTGTTTTAGAGTAGTCTGATTTCACACCACTGGTGCTGGCGCTTTGGATGATAGAGTAAGTGCTATTTGAGATAAGCTTAGTAGCGATGTCTTTAAGCTCAGACTTTAAATTTGTGTTGTCTAAAGTTTGCACTCTATCTACACCAAGAAGTAGCCTTGAGTGGATCATGTTTTTTGGCAAATCTATTTTTATGGGTTGTAAATTTTGTGTTACCATCATTTTAAATCCTTTTAAAATATATAGCTTATATCGGCAAAAGTAAAAAATGTTTAGTAGTATGGTAGCCAAAAGGGCTTAGAGCGAATGCCTACTATGTTATATATTTTTAGAGCTCTCTTACCTTCGTCCTCTCATCAAATTCTTTTAAAACGTCCATTATCTTACTTGCTAGCCCCTCGAGTGTTTGATCTTTTTTAAGCTCTAAATTTCTAAGCTTTAAAATCCTAGCTAGTATATCTTTTAGATCTTTTTTGCCAGATAGTATCTCATCATAATAAGCCTTTGGTATGCCTATCTCACTTCTATCTTGTTTTGTAAGTATTAATGAACTTTTATACACACTAAGAGCCTCGTCAGTTATCCTTGTTGTGCCACCTTGCAGCACAAGACCTTGCTCGTTTTTCAAAAATGCTACAAAGATTTGCTCCTTTGTATAGCCTTGTTCATTGTCATATACAGACATATCAGGCTTGAAGTCATATCCAGCACTGCTAACCCACATATAAGGGATAGTATGCTCAGTTGTCATAACTTCTGGAGAGAAGTCAAGAAAATTTCCATTGACTTCTACATTTATATCGCTTAGATCATCCCATAACCTATGTGCATCGTCTGCATCTTGTGCTGTTCTAAATACATGAGTTATCTTTTCATTGCTCCTATCAGTTAGCCCATCTATCTCATCGCTAGTCATCCTACCCATTAAGTATTCAACATGCTCTATTTTTTTATCTTTTGAAAAGTAGCCTTTTGGCATCTTTGCTAGATCTTCATTTGAGTAAAACTCTTTACCCTTACTAATAACTCCAGCTGAAATTTGATCAAAAATTTTATAGTATTGCTTGATAG
>NZ_PPCG01000036.1 GCF_002913745.1 Campylobacter concisus | reverse complement strand
AATAAATCTACCTCGCAAGAGGAATTTATCTCTTTTATAAAAGACGAGATTTTCAAAAACAAACCCCAAATTTCACAAAATAATATCGATGAAGCCTTTCTTACACTTTGTGCTAGCTCGCTTGTAGAGCCGCTAAAGCTAGCGATACTAAAAAATGAAGATCAAATTTATGGATTTTTGTTTGAAAAAGAGTATCTTTTTGCTCTTATTGATAGCGCTGCGCTGCTTGGCGAAAATATTATAATTTGCGAGTAAATCAAGTAAAATTCATCTCTTTTTAGATAAAATCAAGCCAAATTTCAACTATAAGGTAAAAAATGGCAAAAGAAAAAGATAGTGACAAAAAAATAGCTATCCCAGAGAGTGAAGCGGACAAGAAAAAGGCGCTCGAGCTTGCACTAAAGCAGATCGATAAAGCTTTTGGTAAAGGCACGCTTTTAAGACTTGGCGATAAAGAGGTTGAGGCTATCGAGTCGATACCGACTGGCTCGCTAGGACTTGATCTGGCTCTTGGCATAGGCGGCGTTCCAAAAGGCAGGATCATCGAGATCTACGGACCAGAGAGCTCAGGTAAGACCACGCTCACGCTTCACATCATAGCTGAAGCGCAAAAAGCTGGCGGAATTTGTGCATTTGTCGATGCTGAGCACGCACTGGACGTAAAATACGCTTCAAATTTAGGTGTAAATACCGACAACCTCTATGTCTCTCAGCCAGACTTTGGCGAGCAGGCACTTGAGATCGTTGAGACACTTGCAAGAAGTGGTGCGATCGATCTTATCGTAGTTGATAGTGTCGCAGCTCTTACTCCAAAGAGCGAGATAGACGGCGATATGGGCGATCAGCACGTTGGTCTGCAAGCGAGGCTTATGAGCCAGGCGCTTAGAAAGTTAACTGGAATTTTAAGCAAGATGAAGACAACTGTTATCTTCATCAACCAAATTCGTATGAAGATCGGTATGATGGGATATGGCACACCAGAGACCACAACTGGCGGTAATGCGCTTAAATTTTACTCATCTGTAAGAATCGATGTTAGAAAAATAGCCACACTTAAACAAAATGACGAGCCTATCGGCAACCGTACAAAAGCAAAAGTGGTTAAAAACAAGGTCGCGCCTCCATTTAAAGTGGCTGAATTTGACATCATGTTTGGCGAGGGTGTGAGCAAAGAGGGCGAGATCATCGACTATGGCGTAAAGCTCGACATTATCGACAAATCAGGCGCGTGGTTTAGCTACAAGGCCGAAAAATTGGGTCAAGGCAGAGAAAACGCCAAAGCCTATCTAAAAGAGCACCCAGAAATTTCTGATGAGATAGTAGCGGCGATAAAAGGCTCAATGGGGATCGATCACCTAATAAGTAGCGGTGCAAAAGACGAAGACGACGACACAAACGAAGCAGGAGATGAATAATGGTATTTATTGAAGATGTAGAAGCTCACGAGGTTTTAGACAGCAGAGGCAACCCAACAGTTCGTGCGACAGTTAGACTAAGCGACGGAACCGAGGCAAGCGCGATCGTGCCAAGTGGAGCAAGCACAGGCAAGCGTGAAGCGCTCGAACTTCGCGATAAAGACGAGAGATATGCTGGCAAAGGCGTTTTAAAGGCTGTTTCAAACGTAAATGAAAAGATCGCTGAAGCGGTGATAGGCCTTGATGCTTATAATCAAAAAGCAGTCGATGCGGAGATGCTTGAGCTTGATGGCACGCACAACTACTCAAATTTAGGTGCAAACGCGGTCCTTGGCGTATCTATGGCAGTAGCTCGCGCAGCTGCAAAGAGCCTAAATATCCCGCTTTATCGCTACCTTGGCGGTGCAAACGCTAGTATCTTGCCTGTGCCGATGTTTAACATCATAAATGGCGGCGCACACGCAAATAATAGCGTTGATTTTCAAGAATTTATGATCATGCCATTTGGCTTTAGCACATTTAGCGAGGCACTAAGAGCTGCAACTGAAATTTATCACAAGCTAAAATCTATCCTAAACGCAGCTGGGCACAGCACAGCTGTCGGTGACGAGGGCGGTTTTGCTCCAAATTTAAAAGACAACGAAGAGCCACTAAAGCTTATCTCTCAGGCTGTAAAAGAGGCTGGATATGAGCTAGGCAGCCAGATAAAGCTAGCCCTTGATGTCGCTTCAAGCGAGCTTTATAAAGACGGCAAATACGAGCTTGAGGGCAAGAAATTTAGCAGCGACGAGCTCATTAGCTACTATGAAAAACTTTGCGAAAAATATCCTATATTCTCTATCGAAGATGGCCTTAGCGAGGACGACTGGAGCGGCTGGGCTGAGCTTACAAAAAGGCTTGGCAGCAAGGTGCAGTTAGTTGGCGACGATCTTTTCGTTACAAATGAGAAAATTTTACGCGAGGGCATCGAGAAAAACATCGCAAACGCGATCCTTATCAAGCCAAATCAAATAGGCTCAGTCACGCAAACTATGCAAACTGTCCGCCTTGCTCAAAGAAACGGCTACCGCTGCATCATGAGCCACAGAAGCGGCGAGAGCGAAGATGCGTTCATCGCTGACTTTGCAGTCGCACTAAACACTGGCGAGATAAAGACAGGTGCCACCTCAAGAAGCGAGCGCAACGCAAAATACAACCGCTTGCTTGAGATCGAGCTTGAAGCGGGTGAGTTTTTAGGGGATAATATTTGAGCGAAATTTTAGATGAATATGGCAAAGAAGATGGCATATTTCATAAAATCGTAAAATTTGTTCGGCCGACATTGCGCTACGTCATAGCCACCATTTGCGTGGCTATGTTTGCCTTTTACGTGGGCAACATGATGTTTGGCAAACGCTCACTTGACGTGATGCTAAGCCTTCAGAGCAAAAAAGAGAGGCTTAGCGAAGACGTGGAAATTTTAAAAAAGATGAATGCACGTCTGCAAAAAGACTATTTTGAACTACAAGGCCTTGAGCCAGACTCTAATAAAAAGTAGGAACGATGAAGAAAATTTGGTTAGTTTTATCTATCTTGACGGCGAGCTTATGCGCCAGAGAAAACCCATTTATACCTATTAGCGAGCTAAACACAAGCGTTATGACGACAAATGTCGTAGACAAATATGACAGTTTCAACTCGCTCTCGTTTAAATTTCCAAGCGATGCGATGCTTCTGCTTGATGTCACCATAAGATACAGAGCAAATGACGGCAGCATAAAAGAAAAAAGACTAACCGATATAAACAAAACTATCGACTGGAACGATGAATTTGCCCTAAGCAAGATGAAAAATCCAGAACCAGTCACAGCTAAAAAACTAGATGTTTCTGTCACGATGGCCGATGTACCAGCTCAAAAAGTAAGCACGCCAGTGATAATAGAAAAAAATGAGACTAAAATTGCAAATAAAGATAGAAATAAAACCTCAGATGTACCAACTCCAAACGTCGTGGTGATCGACCTTGGCACAAAAAAAGTAAAAGAGCCAGCTAAGCCTGAGCAAAAAGTAGTCAAAGTAAAGATCGAGCCAGCCTCAAAGCCTGTTCAAGAGATAAAAAGCAGCGAAAAAGAGGTTAAATTCTTAGGATTTGTGAGCTTTTTAACACATGAAAAAGAGCTAAATATCATCACAAAAGCTAAAAATTTAAAGCACTTTGCATATGAGAAAAACAAGATCGTGCTTGACTTTGCAAAACCTCCAAGAAGCTTTAAGACTAGAAATTTAAAGCTTGAAAACGAAATTTTTAAAAACGTCATAATCGGCTGGCATGACAAGTATTTCAGAGTTGTTTTAGAACTTGATAAGATGCATAAATATAGGCTTGAAACCGCCGAAAATGGATATGTGCTTAAGCTTTTATAGTTAGTTTTCATTTAAACAATATAAAAGAGTTAATTTCTAAACTCTTTTATATTAATAAAAAGCATTGCTAATGATTTTTAAATTATTTTCAAAAACTTCATTATCAGATAATAAACTGGTAAATAATCAATTCTACACACCAATATTTAATTCATAAGATAAGACTTCTATGTAAATTTTAAGATACATAAATTAATATACTTCAGCTCTTATTATAACAATCATATAAATAACCACTTTAAAAAACGCTGTAGTGATTAATTTTAGCTCCAAAATTTGAGCTAAAGAGTATAAGTGAAGTCAAATTTTAGTAGTCAATTCTTACGGGTGAGCATAATTTTAAAATCTGTAAAAAATAATAAATTTATTTCTAAATCGGGTAAATTTTACCATCCGCCGCTATCTCCGCCTCCGCCAAAGCCGACTCCTCTACCATTTGAGCAACCACCACCTCCATTTGAGCCTGAACCACCTCGTCTAAAGCCCATTGACACAGAGCCGCCATGGCTATTTCTCTTAAAAACGTCTTTTAAAATGAGAAAAAATACCGCAAATATAAAGGCAAAAACGCCCTCTTTTACGCCTTCGCTCATCTTGCCATTTTTAAACTCAGGTATCATCACGCTACTTATGATCTGGTTTGAGATGGCGTCGGTTAGCATGCCTTCAAGCCCGTATCCCAACCTCGATGCGGACCTTTTTCTCATTTGTGGCGACCACCAAAAGCACGCCGTTACTATCTTATTTTGACCTAGTTTGTAACCTCTAGCTATCTCAAGTGATAGCTCTTGGGTGCTCTTTCTAGTAAATTTAAAGTTACTATGGCGATTTGTGTGATACTATTTTGCTCTAAATTTTGCGCTAAGCTCTTGAGCTTACCTCTTTGATTATTTGAAAAGATATGGAGTTTATTATTGATCTACTCGTTAAAATTTATAGCAAAGCAAATGGTAAAGAGCAAAAGCTCTTTCATCACTTCTAAAACGAAACCTGTGGATTTTTCGCGTCTTCGCTGCAGACTTCTATGTCTTGTTTTAGTTTCATCTCAGGATTAAACATCCTAGCTACAAATTTACCAGGAAAGCCCTTTATGGCTATATTATACTCTCTTACAGCCTCTATATAGTCGCGTTTCGCTACACTTATGATATTTTCTATGTCCTCAAGCTGACTTTGAAGTAGGAGAAAATTTTGATTTGCTTTTAGCTCTGGGTAGCTCTCGCTAACCGCCATTAGCCTGCCAAGTGCAGAGCTTAGCTGACCTTGAGCCACCATAAATTTTTCTATCTTCTCTTCATTATCACTAAGACTGCTTGTATTTATATCTATTTGCATACTCTTACTTCTTGCATTTGCTACCTCTTCAAATACCTTTTGCTCATGAGCTGCATAGCCTTTTACAGTCTCAACTAAATTTGGCACGAGATCGGCTCTTTTTTTGTATTGGTTTAGCATCCGCGATAACTTTTCATTTGTATTTTCATCAAGCGCAATAAACGAATTTGCATATTCAAAAACACTAAAAAATAGTGCCACTACAACCACTACAATGGCTATGACATTTTTCATACTCTTCCTTTAAAAAGGTTTTTAATATAAATAAAACTTAAAAATTCTAGATATAAAGTGGAGTGAGTGCTTAAAGTGCACTCACTTTTTTGAAGTTAAAGAATGTGAACTGTATCGTCTATTTTGATTTGGATAGTATGTCCACTTACATCTTCACTGCTATAAGTTTTGTAGCCGGTGACACCTGCAGGAGTATTTTCTTCCCAATTACCATCAAGTTTAACTGATGTAGTTTTATTGCCTTGATTATCAATAGAACCCTTGATATTAAGCACCTTATCACTATCTGTAATATCAAGAACATCTTGCGCTTTAATAGTGATCTCTGAGTTGCCTTTAAGTTGGATATTTTCAAAGCTTTCAACTTTAGCGTCAGATACACGACTAAAATCAATCGTTTGTCCATCAACTACTAAAGTATCATTGTCGCTGTCGCCACCTTTCATGGTCTTGTGTGGATCATTATCGTATTTGATCGTATAGCTATTAGCATTTATATGAAATGACTGATCAGTCTCATAAGTCTTAGACTGTAAGCCGCCTGGGCCTGGGGTTTTAAGAGTAGCTTCTACTTTTAGATCATAACCAGCACTTGATCTTGCATCGATATCAAGTGACTGCTCAAATGCACCCTTGCTTATATCATCAGCTGTTAGCACATGATTTACAGGTTTCATTTGACTATGGTCATTTGGATCAGTATATTTGATCTCAACTGTATCGCCAGCTCTTGCATCTTCACTTAAGAAGAACTTAGCAGTAGTAGTTTTTTCACCGCTTTCTTCTGAGGTTTTTATATCTTTATTAAACATGATACCTCTCATAGCGTCGATCTCGGCATGGTGTGCTTTGACATTAATCTCATTGCCATTTTCTATTTTTGCTGTGCTCACTGAATTACCAAATGCATCAGTTAAAGTTACTTTTGCCTCTGTATCTTTATCTTTGCCAACTGCGATAGCTGCATCAAACTCAAGAGGATTGCTTGCATTAAATTTCTTTGGATTGTTATTCTCATCAACAATAGTAAAAGGATGATTAGGATCTGTCACGTCTTTTAATGTTATGTTGCCATTGACATCTTTACTCTCGACTTCATATTTTTTGTCTACTGCATTATTGGTTGGTTCACCAGGTTTTGTTACTGTAACATGTATCTTATCGCCTTCTATCACATTTCCAGGGATAGAAACTTTTACTTTTGAAGTATTACTGCCTGACTCATCTCTTGAGATCACGCCATCGCCATTTTTATCGGCAGCTATGCTTACACTTAGTCCTGCTTCGCTTAGTGGGGCAAGTTTTGCTTTAGCTTCAGGAGAAGTTTCAGACATATCGCCAGCAGCGTTTGTTATTTTTGCAGTTGCAGTGGTTTCTTGACCTGGGAGCATTTTAACATCGTGAATTTCAAAAGTATTGTTTGTAAATGGATAAGGAGCACCATTATGTTTTAGAGATATATTGCCACTAGCATCTTTTACAACTTTGAAAATTTCAGTTCTAGGTGTTGAATCACCAGGTTGGTTGATTGTAACTGTTATTTTGTCATCATTTATAACATTATATGGAACTTGAACGCTTATAGTTGTTACTTTTACGCCATCAACAGATACAGCTTCATCTCTATCTATCTTGCCATCTCTGCTTGCATCATCTTCTATAAAATTAACCTTTAAATTTGTAGCGTCAAATGTTTCTAGTTTAGCTTCAGCTGTTTTTGTTACTCCATTTATGGTAGCTTCTACTTTAGCTGGATGATCTTTGTCTATATGAACATCAGAAATTTTTAGTTTATTGCCTTGGTCAAGAGATACGATATTGTTAGTTGCATCATTTTTTAGAGATATGTTTCCGCTACTATCTTTGACAACTGTATAAGTTTCAGTATTTTTTCCAGTTGCTTTGACCGTTATGATATCTCCATTATTTACAGTATTTGGGATCTCAAGTGTAGCTTGAGTTGTATTTAGTCCATCTTTTTTTATAGCTTCTTCTCTATCTAGCCAACCATTTCTATCTTCATCTTCATCGATAAGTAGTCTAAATCTTGTTCCAGAGCCATTTCCTGTATCAAGGATGATATTGCTCTTTGTCTCTGACTTATCGCCAGCAGCACCAGTTACTTTAGCAGTGATAACAGTTTCATCCCCATTTTGCAAATTTGCTAAAGGTAAAGGATATTTAACTGCATTGCCGTTTACTACATCGAGCGAAGTACCATCTGCTTTTGTAACAGTAACAGTAACAACACCATTACTATCTTTGTCTTTGTGTATCGTATAACTTTCCTCAGGGAAGCTAGTATCGCCTGTTTTGCTGCTTATTATGAGCTTATCACCATCAACAAAATTTGAAGGTAGTTTAATGGTTGTCATCGTAGTGGTTCCAGTTGCTTCTGCATTACCCAAGATACCATCACCATCATCTGCATCAAAAGTTATCTTCATATCATCGTGAAGTTTTTCAAGAGTGTTGTGATTTTGTGCTTCAGCTTTTTTACCACCGCTTGCATCAGTAGTCTCTGCAGATACGTTGATAGGCTTACCAGCTTCTATATGAACGCCTTCGATCTTAAACTCATTTTTATCATTTACGGTTATAGGAGTATGAGTAGAAGTATCTTCTAGTGTGATCTTACCATGATCATCCCTACCTGTAACCTTATAAGTTTTAGGTGAAGCACCATCTATTGTTACATTTACTATATCACCTTTTATAACGTTATTTGGTACTTTTACTGCGATTGTAGTTTCGTCTAGCTTATTATCTCCATCTTTACTCTCAGCTCTTGTTAGAGATACATTGCCATCACCATCTTCTACAAATCTTACAGCCATATCATTTAAACCAGCTATCGTAACGCTATTTGAACTTTCAGCATGTTGGATACTACCATCGTTATCTACTATCTCAGCTGTTACTTTAGTTTCTTCGCCAGTTGCTGTTTTGATACCATAAATTTTGAAACTTCTGCCATCTGTTTCTATTTTTTGTGTAGAGCCCTCTTTTACCACAAAAAGGTTGCCATTATCATCTTTTCCAATATTATATTTTATCTCTCTAGGAGTCTCATTTGGCTCATTTATAGTTACAGTTAGTTTATCTCCACTTACAGCATTTTTAGGAAGCTTGATAGTAACCATTGTGCTATTAAGATCATTATTAAGATCATTATTAATCTTCTTATCACTGATAGCTTGCTCTCTAGTCATAGTTTTAGCTCCATGAGCTTCATCAAAGATAACTTCTGGTTTTTTCACATGCTCTAAGCTAGCTGATTTACTAGCTGATTCACTATCTACTTCAGTAGGTAAATTTGGATTTATTGGATGTGTTGGGTACTTAAATTCAGCTTTTATCTCTGTATCTTTTCCATTCTCTAGCTCAAAACCATCTACTTTAATAGCCCATTGATTGATGTCTTCTTTAAAGAAATTCTTATGTGCAGTATCATATTTACCAATAACATGACCTGCATTATCAATTTCATCTACACTTGTTATAACGCCCTTTTTATTCATGTTTATCTTGAAATTTCTATCAGGAGGAGTAGTTCCATCAGGTTTAGTTACATGGAGTGTAAGTATATCGCCGTCAACAATTCTGTTTGGTAATGTGATCTTAGCGGTTGTGTGATTTACTCTTTGATCACCTGGATTTATCTTTACTCCATCAAATGGTTTTTCATAGTTACTAAAATAGCTACTAACACTCTCTTGTCTTGAAATTTCATGAAGAGTTTTTTGTTCTGGTAGACTCATATCCATCTTTATAATTTGAGGCGTTACACTATCTGGAGCCGACTCTTCACTCTTTTGGTTGCCATCTTTATCAACAACATGAACACTAGCTTCAGTCTTCACACCTGGGAATATCGGAAGCTCAATGCCAGTTACTTTGTGATTTGTAATCATTTCATTAGTAAGGTTGATTGTATCCGACTTTAGTCCTGTAGGGTTCAAAGGATCAGTATCAGTATAAGTTATAACGATCTTATCGCCAGCTACTACATCTTTTGGAAGAGTTATCTCTACTGGTGAAGTTCTAAAATTTCCATCTGTTCCTTTATTTTCTGCATCTGTTAGAAAGCCATTGTCGTCAACATCTTCAGTAAATCTTATAGTTGGATTTTTATCTGGAGTAACCTTGTCAGTTGCCATATCGCTCTTCCAAGTGTTAGAGTTTGTACTATCAGTAACATAAGCATCTACTTTTGAAATTTTACCCTCAGCAACTGGCATATTGTCTATCTTATAGCCGTTATTGATTATGTTTTGATCGATAGTAACTTCTCTAGGTTCAGTAGTACCATCTGGTTTTGTTAGTGTGATGTGAAGCTTATCTCCAGGGATAACATCACTTACTTTTATAAGTACTGGTGACTCATTTTGTTTGCCATCACCTTTGTTTTCTGTATAAGTTAAAAATCCATCATCTGGACTCTTATCTTCTGTAAATTCAACACTTACGCTTGATTTTGTAGGAGTTACATGATCTTCGCTGCTACCACTAACATGTCCTTGGAAATTTGTAATAGTTGCTTCTACTTTTGAGTTTTTACCTGGCTCTACAGGTGCATCAAGACGAACGCCACCGCTTATTATAGCTGGTGTGATAACCACATCAGTTTTAGTTTGGCTACCATCTGGATTAGTTATAGTGATATTTAACACATCACCAGCCCTTACTGTGCCGTCATTTGGCACTGTAATATGAACTTTAGATGTATTTAGATCATTATCCTTTGCATGTTCAACCCTGCTTAAGGTATGATTGCTGTTTTCGTCATTTTCAAATTTAACAGTTGGAGCACCTGGTATTATAGTATCATCGCCACTATTTCCATTGCTATAGCCGCCTATTGGGCTATCGTATGAAGCAAAAGCTCTATTTGCGTCAGTTAAATTTCTATAATTTTCATTGATATTTGAGTAGTGACCGCCCTCGGCAAATCTAGCATCGCTTAGGCTAACACCATCTCCACCACCAGCAGCTGCAGCATTTCCACCAGCAGCAGTTTCTTCAAGTTTTGTTAGATCTCCACCATTTAAAATAGCATTTTGTAAAGCACTTACATCAGCTAATCCATCATTTCCTATTGTATTTTGATTTAACGCTAATGTATCATCGCCTAGTATTGTAATCTCTTTACCATTGTTTGCAACTATAGTTACTTTGTCGGCTGCGTCACTAGTTTTGATGCTTTCGCCTATATAGACAATATCACCAACTTTTAGTTCTCTCACATTTCCATTTTGATCAACTGCAACTGCCTTGCCCGTTAATGATTTTACCACTCCGGCTTCTCTTGCCATAAATTACTCCTTTAAAATTTAATTTTTTGTGAATTATATTAGATCATAATAATTTTGTAAATTGTACCTTGGTACGATAAAAAATACTTACTAGTTATAAAAGAATAATATTATAATACAACTAGAGAAAAAATTTATATAAAGCCCTACTTTTGCCAAAAAATTTTCTTGCCAAAACCTAGAGTGTTGCTCGTAAATTTAACCTTTTCAAGGCTTATGGACCAAATTTTTGGATCCATCGCTTTTGCGTAAAAAAATCTTTTAAAGTAAATTTCTCGCTCACTTGCGCTAGCCTCACTCATCACTCCTTGAAACTGCACGCCCTCTATCTTGCCAACAATCTTCGTATCAAGAGCGACCGTACCAGCCACAAGCTTTGAATTTTTTAAAAATTTGATATGTGAGCTCTCATGCGAGCTAGCTAGTAAAAAGCTAAAACTTATCTCATCAAAGGCGTAAAATGCGCTAAAAGCGTAAGGCTGCCCCTCATCATCAATGACGCAGACACTTGCAAGGTGCATCTTTTTTAGAAATTTAACTATCCTCTCATCCATCTAAATTCCCCTAAAAATCTCTAAAATATCTTGAAATTTAAAGATAACAACAAGCAAGATAACAACCCAGATCAAAAAGATGATGAGCTCGGTTAGGTTAAATTTATCCTTTACCACTTTTTTAAAAACAAGCATCGTTAAAAATGCTCCTAAAAAGCCGCCGATGAGCGAAAAGTAGTGGATCGCATTTACTTTTACGAAGCTTGGCAAAAGCCCTTTAAAAAATAGTGAAAACATCAAAATTGAGAGCAAATTTGCAAGTATAAAGTAGTAGCCAACAACTGGCAAAACAGGCCAAAGTCTAGCAAAAACAAAGCTTAAAACAGTGATAAGCATTAACAAAAAAACCCTAGTCCCAAAACAACACATCGCCGTCCTTTTTTGACGCATTTTACAAAATTTTGCTTTATGAAATTAAAAATTTGCCGATTTAGCCTCAAAAGGATTTAAAAATGCAAACAAATTTTTACTCTCAAGGAAGCTACAACAACATGAGCTTTTCGATGAAAACTAGCTCAGGCGATGAGATAAGCTTTTCTATGTATGACAACAAAAGCTTAGAGTTTTCTAGCCAGAAAAATGGCACTTCAAGCCAAAAAAGCCTAACTCTCACTCACGAATACGGCTATGAGTTTGCCTATAAAGGCAACGGCATAGACGAGCAAGATATGAAAGAGATCGAAGAGGCGATGAAGCAAATTCGCCCACAGGTTGATGAGTTTATGAAAAATGTCAAAGAGGGCGACAAGATCGCAGGTAGTAGCCAAAGCATAAGTGAGCTTTCAAGCAAGATCAAGCAGATGTTGCCTGACGCAAAAGATATGGATCATAAAAATTTCATAAATGATAATATGCTAAAGATGTTTGACGAACTTTTAGCTAAAAATGATGCTAATAAAAATCTACTAAGTGCGACAAAAAGGCTATTTGACACATTGCTTGATGAGAGCAAAAAAGTATCTTACTACGCATAAATTTAGAGCTTTTGGCTCTAAATTTTAACTAGCGCCTCTCTTTGATAAAAGAGGTGCGACAAGACTATCACGAAATAAAGCTGAAAAAATAATCCCACAAGCGGCACAAGCGAGATGAGATAAAATAAAAGTGTAAAAGCAATAAATTTAACCCCACCGCCTTCAAGCAACGCTAACTCAAATTTATCGCTATCAAGCGTGTTTGAGCCAACGTCTATTAGCAAAAGTTTGTAGTAGATGTAAAAAAATGGCACGTTGATGATGAAGAAATTTAAAACTGGCACAAACAAAAGTGGCAGGCAAACAAGCAAGATCCCAAGAAATTTCATGATCTCAACCATCATCACCTTTAGCACTCTAGCCGTGCTAGCCTCGCTTTTAAGCACGTAGTTATAGTGCCTTTTGTTTATCTCTTTGGCTACAACTGGCGTTAAAAAGCCAGCTACGATTAGGGCGATCACGATGCTAATGATGATCGTTAAAAAGGTGCTTAAAACGTAAAAAAGTATGCTAACTATCCACTTTGTAGCGCTAAAGCTTAAAATTTTAATAGCTATAAAAGATAGCGTCGAGTTTGACTCTAAAAAGGCGAAATTTTCGTTTTTTGAGCCATCGCTTAAAAGATCAAATATCTCGCCACCTCCCCAGATACTTAGCCAAGCTAGGCAAAGTATGCTAAGACAAAGTGGTAAGATAGATAGCGTTATAAATTTGGCTGTAAAAAAGTCTTTAAAGCCAAGACGGAGAAGATTTATCATTTTACCTTTTTGTACTCGCGCTCAAGTGCGGCGTAAATTTCATCGATCTTACTAACGCCATTTGATAAAATTTCGCTCATCACTTCGTTATCTTCGCGTCCGTTCCAAATTTTCTTATAGCTGCCCTCTTTGTAGCCATTATTTTGGCGGAAGCGATTTAGCACGTTTTTAGCGATGTAGCACTCATAAAGCGAGTATAAATTTACGCCACATTTTAAAGACATTGAGAAATAAATTTTAAAAATATCAAAGATGTCATAGTCAAAGCCGCTGCACTCATGTATAAGCATCTCAACATCGTTCATGATCTCGTAAATGCTCTCATCTTCGACCTTTAATGGCTCTTTGCAATAGTCGCTAAAGCCACTTGACTGGCAGATATCATCAGCCAAAGTTTCAACATCGCCAAGCTGTTTTGCCTTATAAATTTGTAGTGCTAGACTCATTATAAAGTGCCAGATATCGACAACCTCTATGCGTAAATTTTGCTCATCAGTCTTGGCATCTATGCTCTTCCAGTGCTTCCACGCAAAGCTATCAATGAGCTCAGCGCACTCCATATATATGCAGCGCCTCCAGCTTATGAGTTTATTTTTATTTGTATAGCCATTTTCCCAACCAAGCCCGTTTGTCTCGTCATTTAGGCTTTGTTGCATCTTTAACATCTCTAAAACAATAGTTCTTTCATCCATTTTTAAACCTTTTAAATTTTAAATGATTATAACAAAAAACAATTAATGCTTAAGCGACAAGCTTGACCCAAATCATCTTAATGCAAGCTTACAAGATGTAAAATCACCCAAAATTTCAAAGGAGAAAAGATGAGAGAGAAAGATCTAGTAGTTTGCAACGTTTGCGGACTAAAAAGCAGCGATGACAAAAATGCAGTTTTCATCCACGCTCACAAAAACGGCGAAGAGGTCGATATCTGCACAAGCTGTATCCCAAGCGTGATACATGGCTCAGGCATGGTAGTAAAATCAAACGAAGAGATAAAGGCTGAAATTTAAATATCAGCCACCATGTGAGGATTTTGTTTTATAAAATCCTCAAAATCCGACACACTCATAGGATGGCAAAGATAATATCCTTGCATTTCATCACAATTAAGCTCTTTTAAAAGCTCTTTTATCTCGTAGCTTTCAACACCTTTTGCTGTCACCCTTAGCTTCATTGATTTAGCTAAACTTATGATGGCTGTAACTATTTGCATATCTAATTTATTACTTATAGCATTAGAAACAAAATCATTCGAAATCTTAATGTGCTTTATTTTATACTTCCTAACATAAATCAGCGATGTATATCCAGACCCAAAGTCATCTATGCAAACATCAATATTACTTTTTTCCAAAACGGCAAAAAGTTTGTCCAGAGTTTCTTGTTTGTTTTGCCAAACATCTTCACTAAATTCAAACTCGAATTGACTTGGACTTATATGATTTGAGTTTAACGTAATTAAAAAATTATTTATAAATTTTTCAGATGTACTTTGAATATAGTCTATATTCATACTTATTTTTGGTATCTTTAATCTTTTACTCTTCCAAAAAACAATTTGTTCTATCGTTTTCAAAACAGAAAATTCACAAATTTCATCTAATATATCACCATTTAGACTTGCTATAGGCATAAACTCATTAGCTTCTTTTAGTCCGAATTCTTTTGATTGCCATCTCAAAAGTGCTTCCGCACAAATCATTTTTTTATTTTTAAAATCGATAATTGGTTGAAAATATACTTGAAAGTCTTCATAAAAATTTGCTTTTTTAAGAGCTGTTTCTATGACTAATTTTTTGCGTATTTCACTATTCATTTTTTCACTATAAACTGCAGGATTTAAAGCTGGATTTTGCTTAGCAAAATACATCGCCATATCGGCTTTTTTAACAATATCTCTAGGTTCAGTAATATTTTTATTAGTTACAACATAGATTCCTATTAAGCTTCTAAGAGAAAAGTGATATTTATCTATCTGCAAAGAATCCTCTATTGCATCCTTTAGCCTCATACCAAATTTCATTCTCTTTGTATGGCTACCTATATCCATTTTAGCTAATATAATAAACTCATCAGAGCCAACTCTTGATACAACTTCTTCTTTATTACAAATTAACCTCATACGTTTTGCAATAAACTTTAAAATTTTATCTCCAATTTCATGTCCATAAGATGTATTAATATTTTTAAAACGACTTATGTTTATATAATAGACTGCAATTTCTTTTTGATCATCTAATTTTTCACACATCTCTTTTAGTTTATTTAGTAAAGAATCTCTGTTGTCTAAAGATGTCAAATAGTCCTTTTCAGAAATAGTTTCTAAGCTTAAATTTATCATTTCCAACTCAACCATTTTGCTATTTTTTTCTTTTATTTTCATTTCAAGCAAACGTTCTTCAGCAAGGCGAATTTCATTAATATGATTAGAAGCTCTAAAATAATAGCCCAAGATGGCAAAAGCTACTATAAGAAATAAAAATAACAAATCAAATACTGGTTCTGAATTATCCTTCATTAAAAACATGCATATTGAAATAATTGGTACATATTTTGGCAGTGCATTAAAAAATGGTATATTTAAATATTTGTTATTACCTTTTAAATAAAAACTCCCAAGCATTAAAATAAAAAAGATAATAAGATATAGTGAGTAAAACATAAATTTAAAATTATTGTTTAAAAATTTATTATAAAAAATATATAAATTTAGTAATGCAAAAATAGCACTCGCACAGATAAAATAAAAACCACTATATTTAAGCTTAAGAGTATTGCTAGTAAAAAATTCACTAAGTGCCACAAATAAAGTTAGCAAATTTATAAAAAATGCAATAGTAGAAGTTGTTTTATTTATATCTTTTGAACAAATAAAACATTTAAAACTATCAAAATTATCAATAATGCAATAAACAAATGCACAAACCAACAAAAAAACGTTAAAAATATCAAACAAAACCTGATTTCTACTACTTTTATCAAGTCTTTTAATCTTATTTATAAAAAGTATACCAACAGCTATAAAAAATAAAAACATAGGAAGTAATGCAAAAAGATCAAGGTAAGAAATTTGTTCTTTATTTCTTAAAAGGAAATCCTCATTAACGTTTCTAACGGCATCAAGAATAGCCCAAATAAACACACTAAAACAAGCAGCAAGCCAGTGCATGATTTTAAGCTTTGATTTATCCATAGATATGTAGATACCAAGAACTACAAGACCAAAGTCCAAAAATATCAACAAATTTTCAAAATTTTTATAGTTTAAGATGCCGGCAAACTCAGAAAATATAAAAAGAGCTATAACGGCATAGAAAATCTGTTTTTGTCTTACGACAAGAGATGAATCCAACGTAAAAAAAATGTTTTGTTTCATTGCTTATTCTATTTTAAACCTTATTTTTAGTTATAATTTTACAATTTTTTCATTAAGGTTAGTATATGAAGTGCAATATCGTCTTATCTGGAGAAAATTTAATGGACTACCAAGCGTTTAATCTATTTTTCTCAAAAAAGGCTAGAAAACAGTATTTTATAAATGTTTTTATGATTTTTACGGAGGCTATTATAGCTGGATTTGTCGCTGATATGCTCTTAAAAACCAAAATTTTTACTATTATTGGCGTCATTTTTGCTATTTTTTGG
>NZ_PPCG01000035.1 GCF_002913745.1 Campylobacter concisus | reverse complement strand
CTTATAATTTTACAATCGGCACAGATTATTAATTTTTATTTTAAATTGACTTAGCATGTTAAATATGTTAAACTCGACATCCAATCTAACTTAAAAAGGACAAAAATGAAAAAAGTTATGTTATCGTTATTAGTAGCAGCTTCTACAATGTTTGCAGCTGTAAATTTAAATACTGCTTCAAAAGAAGAGTTAATGAGCCTAGATGGTATAGGTGCTTCAAAAGCAGATGCTATTATTGAGTATAGAAAGACAAATAAATTTAACTCGATAGAAGATCTCAAAAATGTAAATGGCATAGGTGATAAGACATTTGAAAATTTAAAATCAGAAATTTCAACATCTGGCGAGACAAAAATAGACGAAACAAAAACTAAAGCAAAATCTAAAAAAGATGAGCTAAAAGAAAAAGTAAGTAAAAAGAGCAGCGAAGTAAAAGAAAAAAAAGACAATGCTGAAGATAAAGTAAAAGAGAAGAAGGAAAAAGTAAAAAAAGAGGCTAAAAGTAAAGCCAAAGAGAAGATAGAAAAGTAAAATACAAATTACTCTTAAAAAGGAACGCTAAGCGTTCCTAATCCTTCTTATATTTATCTTTTTTATTATTACTTTTTTGTATTTTATGTCTTATTTAGTTTTAGCGAATAATTTCTAATTTATTCTTATGCAAATCAAGCTGTATTTAATGCAGTTGATAGTTCATTATAATATTAGAAGATGATCCGAATTTAATGCTGGCAAGGGTGCAGTATTTACCATAGATGACACTGAGTCAGGCTCTTAATGCGAAAACCGTTGTGGATAAAACTGGCTTTGCGTGAACTAAAGAATTGGTATGTATTACAACGAAACAAAGCATGGAGCCAAGCTAGTTGCATGCTGGACACTTAGTAAGAAATAGATAAATTTATATAAGATTTGGTTAAAGGCGCAGAGTTTAGAGAGAGTTTGCCTACTAAATTAACTATATTGATATATCAAGCATATGATGTTCTTCTATGTCACTTTCATCATCTTTTTCATCTTCCAAATTCTCTTCATCTTTGGTTTTTGCGTTTTGCTCTTCATTCTCAAACTCGCTCGCCTCTTCTTCGCTCTTTTGACGTTCGTGCTCTTTTTCAGGGTCTATTTTATATGACTCCTCCATCGGACGCACCTCTTTGATCTCCTCATTTTGCTGGGTAGCTAGCTCAGATGCCATTAGCGCTTGCATGTCAAAGCGTGCTTGCTGGTTTGCATGCACCTGCGAGACGACTGGGGCATTTTGGTTGATGAAGTTGCTGTTTCCTAAAGGTGTTACCGCCATTTTTAGCCTTTATTTATGATGATCGTTTTGTAGTTTGTGTAAGTGACGTTTGCGCCATTTTCACGCCTCAAATTTTCACGTTTGGTGTAATCCACCTCGTATCTGCCAGCCCCTTTTACGCTAAATTCCACGCAAAATTTAGCAGCCATTTCTAGCACGTCTTCTGGCACTTTGCTCTTGTTTGTTTTTATGATGACATGAGCGCTTGGGGCGTCTTTTAGATGAAGCCAGATGTCGTCTTTTTTGGCAAGATCGAGTAAATTTATATTGCCTTTTTCATTTCTGCCAACTAAAATTTTAAACTCTCTAACGTAAAAAATTTCAGCATTTTCGCTCACATCTTTTATCTGTCTCTCTCTTTGTTTTGCCTTGTTTTTTGGGCTTAAAATTTCAAGCTCGTAAGCGCTTTTTGCCTCTTTTAAAAGTGACTTTAGCCCTTCTAAAAACTCGATCTTTTCACTTAAATTTCTCTTTTCTATCTCCACTCCAAGGGCTTTTGCGCGAAGTTTTTTTGATCTTGAGTAAAATTCATTTGCGCTATTTTTTGGCGTGTCGCTAAGAGTTAGTTTTATCTCGTTGCCGTTAAAATCATTAAGAGAAATTTCTCTCTCATAGCCCTTAAAATTTGCCAAATTTGCAAGCAAGAGCGTGCCATAGTTTGCAAACTCCTCACTCTTTTTCATAAGCTCATCTTTATTTTCAAGCGAGTTTAAAATTTCACTCATGCTATCTATCTTTTTTTGCACGCTAGCAAGCTTTGCCTCTTTTAAGCTAGCTATCCTAGCCTCATTTATCCTGGCTGCTTCACTTTTAAAAAATTCCTCAAAGTCAGTTATCGGCTCGCACGGCTTTTCTTTGATGGCGATAGCTGGCAGCTCTTTTAAAACCTCGCCAGTTTCTATCTTGCGGTAGCTATTGTCGATATGTCTTAGAGCCTCGATGATAACGTTATTTTCATCAGTTATCACAGCGTTTGTAAAGCGGCCGGTAAATTCAAGATAGAGGATGAAATTTTCGCTTTTATATGAACCACTTTGCGTGCAGGTAAATTTTAAAATTCTATTGTCTTTTAGGCACTCGACGCTTTTTATATGTGAGGCGTTAAAGCGTTTTTTTAGGACATTATCAAAGGGTGCTTGATAAATTTTCGCCTCTTTTAGCTCGTCATCTTTATAGATAGCAGAGTTTGACTTATTTAGATCAAAGATGATCTTTTCGCCGCTAAATTCGATAAGTATAGCCATGTCGCTTACACGCTTTGCCTGGCTTATCTTTTTAAATTTTGATAGATAACTTGCTGTTTGAACTAAATGTGCGTACTTCATGCGGGGATTATATCAGAAATGTTGCAAAAATGTTTTAACAAAGAATTTATGTTTTGCCTTTTATTTAAGCAGCTAAATTAATTTTTATAAAGTCTATTTCTTATTATAAACACAATATAAATTAATTCATAAAAAATTAAATTTCAATTTTATACAATGATAATGATTTTTAAAATAATTAATTTTTAAAGGAGCCCAGTTGAGTAAATTTCGCATTAGTATCGCACTTTGTTTTGCGATTTCGGCTTTAAATGGCGCTGATGTAAATTTAGAAGGCGTGAGCGTAGAAGATAGCGCTGATGATGGTTATAGAGCCACAACGAGCGAAGTTGGCAAGACAAATACACCTATCCTTGAGATACCACAAACTGTAAATGTTGTGACGGCTCAGCAGCTAAAAGACAAAAAGCCAGAGACGCTAGCAGAGAGCCTTCAAAACGTGAGCGGCATAAGCTATGGCAACACTACAGGCGGTATTTTTGACTCGATCATCAAGCGAGGCTTTGGTGGTGGGCGTGATGGCTCTATAATGCGAAATGGCGTGCCAGCTAGCGTCATGCATAGCTTTAACAAAACCGTAGAAAGCGTCGAGGTGCTAAAAGGACCAGCTAGCTTGCTTTATAGTGCGCAAGAGCCAGGCGGCATAATAAACATAGTAACTAAAAAGCCAAAATATGACTTTGCAAATGAAATTTGGGCTGGCTTTGGCAACCGCAACTACTGGAACACGGGCTTTGACACCACAGGACCGATCGCAGAGAGCGGCTTTGCGTATAGATTTATATTTGATACGATGAAAAAGGACTATTGGAGAGAGTTTGGCGAGTATAAAAACGTCCTTTTTGCGCCATCACTGTCATATAAAGGCGATGACTACCGCATAAATTTCGCCTACACTCACGCTCGCTCAACCGATCCGATCGACCGCGGTATGTATCTCGTCCCAAACACTGGAAAGCTACTGCCTATAGATAAGAAAAGACGACTTGACGAGCCATTTAATAAGCTTAAAACAAAGCTTGACACTGCTGATATAAATTTTGAGAAAAATCTCGGCGAAAACTGGATGCTAAAGGGCGCTTATGCCTTTTCTAGGTCTCGTCATGAGTACGGTCACATCAGGCTAATGAACGTAAATTTAAGCACTGGCGTTGCATCTAGGCGAAACGAGGCGTATGATGGCTTTATCCATCGCACGCACGCAGGTTCGTTAAATTTAAATGGCTATGTTAAAACAGGCGAGCTGGAGCACAACTTGCTCTTTGGCATCGATGCAAAGGAGTACTACCGCTATAGACCCGGTGCGCTAAATAGCTATAGCTCTGGCACGACGCCAAGAAATTTCCCTATAAATATCTATAACCCAGTCTATGACACGGTAGCCTATCCGACTGATAGAGCCTCAAGTATCCAGTACCAAAAGCTAAAAACGATCGGATTTTACGCGCAAGATAGCATAAATTTGACCCAAAATTTGATCTACTCTTTGGAGCTAGATATGAATACTACGACCAAGTAGCTCGCGGCACGACTAGCGGACCAAATAGCACAGATCAGCAAGATGGCAAATTTACGTGGCAAACAGGGCTTTTATATCTGCTAACGCCCGAGTGGTCTATCTATACCAACTACGCGCAAAGCTTCAACCCACAAATGGCGATCAGCGGCGCTGACATAGGCGATATAAAGCCAGAAGAGGGCAATAGTATAGAGTTTGGATCTAAATTTCAAAACGATAGCATAACAGCAAGTGCAGCAGTTTTTAACATCAACAAGAAAAACATCATGCGCACCGTAGATGGCGTGAGTACGCCAGTTGGCGAGGCGCGCTCTAGAGGATTTGAGTTTGATTTTAATGGCCGTGTAACGCAAGGGCTAAGTCTTGGCGCTAGCTACGCATACACTAAAACCGAGGTGCGAAAAGATAGTGGTGCCTATGCGGTGCTTGTTGGCAAACCGCTTGAAGCCACGCCAAAGCATCAAGCAAGCCTCTTTGCTAACTACGACTTTAGCCATCTTGGCGCAAAAGGGCTAAGGATCGGCGGTGGAGCTAGGTATTTTGGCTCGTGGTATACATACTATATGAGGACAAATTTACCTGCAGTGCCAGCAGGAACAGCCTTTAAGATAAATAGCGCGGTTGTTTATGACGCTTTTATCAGCTATGATACAAAGATTGCAGGCTATGAGACAAATTTCTCATTTAATGTCAAAAACCTAACCGATAAGCTCTACTACACATCTTCATCGACTGGTACGCAGGCAAATATCATACCGATACAGCCAGGCTATGCTAGGCAGTTTATGCTCACTGCGTCGGTTAAATTTTAACTTCACTAAGCCTTTTGGCTTGGTGAATTTTCTTTAAATTTAGCTATTTTTGTTAAAATCGCCTCAAAATTTAAAGGAAATTTATGAAACAAACTATCACCGAGAAAATATTTTCAGATCACGTTGGCAAAGAGGTAAGCGCAGGAGAGATCATCGAGAGTAAGATTGATATGATCATAGGCAACGACATCACGACACCTATCTCGATCAAGCAGTTTGAGCGAAGTGGCGCTAAAAAGCTAGCTAACCCAGACGGCTTTGCCATCGTGATGGACCACTACATCCCGACAAAGGACATCCTAAGCGCAAATCAAGCCAAAATTTCACGCGAATTTGCCTACAAACACGACCTTAAAAACTACTTCGACGAAAAAGATATGGGCATCGAGCACGCGATTTTGCCTGAAAAAGGGCTAGTCATCCCAGGCGACGTCATCATCGGTGCAGACAGCCACACCTGTACGCACGGCGCTCTTGGAGCATTTAGCACCGGCATGGGCAGCACAGACCTAGCTTATGCGATGATCACTGGCAAAAACTGGTTTAAAGTGCCTGAAAGCATCAAAGTCGTCTTTAAAGGTAAGCTTGATAAGCACGTCTACGGCAAGGACCTCATCCTTGAGATCATCCGCCAAATAGGCGTTGATGGCGCACTTTACAAGGCGCTTGAGTTTAGCGGCGAGGTGATAGACGCTCTTAGCATGGATGATAGATTTTCAATGTGTAACATGGCGATCGAAGCTGGCGCAAAGAGCGGTATCATCGCGGTTGATGAGATCACAAAAGAGTTTTTAAAAGATAAAAATTTACGCGATAAACCAAAATTTTTCTACTCAGACGAGGGCGCAAAATATGACAAAATTTTAGAGATAGATGTCACAAACCTCGATCCAGTCATCGCATATCCATTTTTGCCAAGCAACGGCAAGAGCGTAAGACAGGCGGTTAGTGACGATCTAGCTATCGATCAGGCATTTATCGGCTCATGTACAAATGGCCGTCTAAGCGACCTTCGCATCGCAGCGCAGATCCTAAAAGGCAAAAAAGTAGCCCGCAAAACAAGGCTCATCATCACTCCAGCGACGCAAAAGATCGCAAGAGCTGCTGAAAAAGAGGGGCTTATCGACATTTTCATAGAAGCAGGAGCGGTTGTGAGCAACCCAACATGTGGTGCTTGTCTTGGCGGATATATGGGCATTTTAGGTGCAAATGAGCGCTGTATCTCAACGACAAATAGAAATTTCGTCGGCCGTATGGGCGATAGGACGAGTGAAATTTATCTAGCTAACTCGGCTGTTGTGGCGGCTTCAGCCATAGCAGGTAAAATCGCCGATCCAAGGGACTTATAAAAATAATATGGATATTTTGATATCTGACTTATTAAAAATTATACTGGGCGCGGCTCTAACAATGTGTGCGCAATGGGTGTACGCTAATCTAAACACGAAAAAAGAGAAAAATAAACTAAGGCAACAAAAGCTAGAGGAAGCGTTTATTATAGTTGGGGATATTTTAGGGGGAATACATTACAAAGTAGCCTTATTAATAAATCCAAATTTAAATATAGAAAATCCAAAATTTGAAATTGGTAAATTACACTCGCTTATCAGCTTTTATGCACCAGAATTGCAAGAGGACTATAAGGATTTTATGTCTACATATCAAGAATTTGGTCCGCTTATCCTAAACAAATTTAGCACTTCAGATTGTGATAATAAAAAAATAGAAATAGTAGCAGATGAGCTAGCGCAAATAATCTCTTCACTAAGCTCAAAAGGCAATATAATTAAAGAAAAATTAACCAAAATAGCGCAAACACTATAATAAATTAGTTGTTGTGGCGACGCAAATAATTTTATTACTGGGCCCACCACAACAACTGAATTGGCGCATTAAAACGCTGTTATAGTTGCCAAAAGTCCAAAGATTATGCCTGGGAAGTTTGCAGCAGAAAGTGGATAGTCTTTTTTGGCTTTTAGTAGGCCGTAACTTGTTCAGATCGTGCAGTTTAGCGCAGCTGCTAGTGGCTGTATATAAGGCGTTTTGTTGCTATCGAGGTTGCCCATTATTTGCGGGATGTATGAAAAGTACATAACAACCGATAAGCACGTGCCTATCCAACCTAAAATTTGTAAATTTCTTTCACTCATGTGATCTCCTTTAAAAGTAAGCCGTTATTTTCTAGCTTTATGGTTAGCGAGGTAAAAAAATTAATTTTATTCGCAGCAAAATGCTCTTTTTTTGCAAATTTAAGGGCAAAGCTTTGCTAAGTGATAATAAATTTAAAACAAGATGAGTTAGAAAATTTGGTTATACTTTTGTAATTTTTTGAAATTTAAAAGGATAAAAGATGCAAACTTGCGTCATTTTAGCAGGTGGCAAGAGCTCGCGCATGGGTCAGGATAAGACCTTGCTGCCATTTGGGGGATTTGAAACACTCACGCACTATCAGGTCGCTAAATTTAGCAAAGTTTTTGATGAGGTTTTTGTAAGCTCTAAATTTGAGAAATTTAACCCACCACTAAAGCTTATAAAAGATGAGAGCAGCGAGGATTATTCACCGATGTTAGCGCTCTACTGCGTGCTAAAAAGCTTTGATCACAGCGTCTTTATCATCCCAGCTGATATGCCATTTTTTGACCCAAAAAGTCTTGGCGAGCTGACTAAATTTAAAGATGAATTTGAGATGGTCGTGGCAGGTGACGATGAGCATATTCACTCACTTTGTGGCTTTTTTAGTCCAAGCTTAGCCCCGCTTGCACAAGAGCTTTACCAAAAAAATGAGCATAAAATCGGACTTTTACGAAAAAACTGCAAGTGCAAGATAGTAAATTTTGAGGACAAAGAGCAGTTTTTTAACGTAAATTTCCCAGACGAGTACAAAATAGCAAATGAAAAGATGAAAAATGAGTAAATTTACATTGCTTTTAAGCCTTAGTCTTACATTTTTGATGGCAAGCAGGACGGATGACTTTAAAAGGGCGCAAGAGCTTGAGCAAAGTGGCGATATAAAGGGTGCAATGCAAATTTATAAAGAGCTAGCCAAAAGCTCTTTAGGCGAGCAAGATGCGGTGCAAAATGCGCAAGCAAGCGAACCAGCACCAAATGATGCGAAGCTAAAGCAGGCTGATCTTTTAAGAGATAAAAGCGATAAAAATTTACAAAACGCACTTGGCATCGAGCTTTATAAATTTAACTACCTTTTGCCAGTAACTTACGCTAAAACTATCCCAGATGACGGGCGAAAGAGCGTTGAGACGAAGTTTCAAATAAGCCTTGCAAAGCCGCTATTTTACGATATTTTTGGTCTTAGAGAGAGCCTTGTGGCAGCATATACGCAAACTTCTTGGTGGCAGATAACAAAAACTTCAGCTCCGTTTCGTGAGACAAACTATCAGCCAGAAATTTTCTTAAATTTCGCCTCTCCAAAATACCTAGAGCAAATAGGCGTGAAAAACCTAAAATTTGGACTTTTGCATGAGTCAAATGGACGAGACGGCACCAACTCAAGAAGCTGGAACAGAGCCTACGTGCAAGGCGATCTCGTCTATGGAGATTTAACCATCTCGCCAAGAGTTTGGAGCGTGATCGGTGAAAAGAACGACAATAAAGAAATTTTAAACTACATTGGACACGGAGATCTAAGGCTTAGTTACAAGCTAAATGACCAAATTTTTAGCCTAATGCTAAGAAATAACTTACATTTTGATAAAACAAATAAAGGTGCAGCTGAAATTTCATATATGTTTCCGATATTTTCAAGCGGCGTTTATGGCTATTTGCAGTATTTTACAGGATATGGCGAGAGTTTGATTGACTATGATAGGCACACTGACAAGGTTGGTCTTGGCTTTGTTATTTTAAAATAGCCTTAAAAATTTAATCTTATAAAGTGGCTAAATTTGGGCAGATGAAGTAAATTTTAGATAAATAACGAAAAAAATTTAACTAATAGAAAAACTTAAAAATATTAGAAAAAATATAAGCAAATTTTGCTAAAATCACTAGCAAAATCTCACAATAAAGGAGTTTTCATGAGCGGTATAGCTTTGATTGTCTGTTTTGTTATAGCAATCATCCTTATGATCGTTATGATCTCAAAGCTCAAGGTGCATCCATTTTTAGCACTTATGAGTATATCTTTGGTGCTAGCAGTAGTCGCAGGTATCGATTTATCCAAGATCCCAGCGATGATAGGCGTTGGCTTTAGCGGCACATTTAAGAGCATCGGCATCGTCATCATCTTTGGAACGATCATCGGCACAGTGCTTGAAAAAACGGGAGCTGCGCTAAAGCTAGCTGACATGGTCGTAAAGCTAGTCGGACAAAGACGTCCTGAGCTTGCCATGCTTATAATGGGCTGGGTTGTTGGCATACCAGTATTTTGCGATAGCGGTTTTGTCGTCTTAAACTCTATCCGCGAGGCACTTTATAAGAAAATTTCAGCAAGCCCAGTTGCTATGTCAGTAGCACTTAGCGGCGGTCTATACGCTTCTCACGTCTTCATCCCGCCTACTCCTGGCCCGATAGCTGCTGCTGGCACACTTGGCCTTGGAGGAAATTTACTTCTTGTCATCATCATGGGTACGGTAGTTTCAGTGCCTGTTTTGGTAGCTGTTTATTTCTTTTCAAAAAGTATCTCTAAAAGCGTAACTATCAGCGACAAAGAGGCTGATGCTACGATAACAGCTAGCTACGAGGAGCTTTTAAAGAAATTTGGCAAATTGCCTTGCGGATTTTTGAGCCTTGCTCCTATCATCATGCCTATCATCTTCATGGCGGTTGGCTCTGTGATCGACGTTTTAGCAAAACAAGGCATGCTTGATAAAGCTGCGCTCTTGCCAAAGATATTTTTATTTTTAGGTAATCCTATCATCGCCCTTGCGATCGGCGTGATCTTTTGCGTATTTTTACTAGCTGAAACTAAAAAGATGAGAGAATTTGACCATATAACAAATGAATCATTAAAGATCGCCGGTCCTATACTCTTTATCACTGCAGCTGGCGGCGTTTTAGGCAATGTCATCACTGAGGCTGGCTTTGTAAATTTCATAAAAGAAAATGCCTCAACTATAAAAGCGATAGGAATTTTCTTCCCATTCATCATCTCAGCCGTGCTAAAAACCGCTCAAGGAAGCTCGACTGTGGCTATCATCACGACAGCCTCTATCATGGGCGCATTTAGCGCCGATAACTCACTCATGCAAACACTTGGCTTTACGAGCGAAATTTCAGCCGCACTTTGTGTCATGGCGATAGCATCTGGTGCGATGTGCGTATCTCACGCAAACGATAGCTACTTCTGGGTCGTGACAAACTTTAGTAAAATGACCGCAGATCAAGGCTACCGCACACAAACAGCGATGACATTTATCATGGGCATTGTTGGAATGATTAGCGTTTATATTTTATCTTTGGTGCTTTTATGAGAATTTTGGTTGCGATAGATTCATTAAAAGGCTCGCTAAGCTCACTTGAAGCGGGCCTTGCTATAAAAGAGGCGCTTGAAAACTTTTGTGACGTCGTCGTAAAGCCAGTAGCTGACGGCGGCGAGGGCAGTGTGGAGGCTATGGCTGACGCGCTTGATGCTAAATTTATAGATACCATCGTCAAAAACCCTCTTGGCACTGAAATTTTAGCTAGATATGCCCTAAAAGACGACCTTGCCATACTTGAGATGTCAAGCGCTTCAGGACTTACTCTTATAAATCCTGATGAGAGAAATCCTATGAAAACTAGCACATTTGGTTTTGGTCAGATGATAAAAGATGCCATTAGTAAGGGGGCAAGGAAATTTATCATAGGCATCGGTGGAAGTGCGACAAATGACGCTGGCACAGGCATGCTAAGCGCTCTTGGATTTAAATTTTATGACAAAAATGGCGCTTTGCTTGAGGGCAAAGGCGAAGATCTAGCTCAAATTTGCGACTTTTCAGATGAAGAGGCGCTAAAAGAGCTAAAAGAATGCGAATTTTTAATCGCCTGTGACGTGGATAATCCACTTTACGGACAAAAGGGCGCAGCCTACGTCTATGCCCCACAAAAGGGCGCAAATGGCCGCATGGTAAAGCAGCTTGATGATGGATTAAAGCACTTTGCAAGCCTTGTAAAAGAGAAAAATGGCACCAAATTTCACACGCAAAAGGGCGCTGGAGCAGCTGGCGGACTTGGTTTTGCTTTTGTTGCATTTTTGGGAGCGAAGCTCAAGCCTGGCATCGAGATCATCACGCAGACAATAGCACTTGAAGATGAGATCAAAAAGGCCGATCTTGTCATCACTGGCGAGGGCCGCATGGACTTTCAAAGCACCATGGGCAAGACCCCAACAGGCGTGGCAAAGCTAGCTAAGAGGCATCATAAACCAGTCATCGCGCTTGCTGGAAGCGTGCAAAGATGCGCCAAAGACTGCCATAAACACGGCATTGATGCCTATTTTTGCATACTAAATGAGCCAATGAGCCTTGAAGAAGCCATGCGAAAAGATAATGCCATTAGAAATTTAAAGATGACTGCCGAGCAAGTCATCCGCCTTTATATGCTAAACCATAAAGCATAAATTTAAAAAGATAGAAGCTAGATTTCTATCTTTTTTATAAATTAACAATTTATAATCTTTTTACAAAGACATTTGTCTTATACAAAGGCTAAAAATTACTAAACCAAATATTTTTATTTAAACCTATAAACTTTTTCAAAAATTACACGATATAGTTTTCATGCGGCACGAAGTCGTAACTAAAAAAATTAAAAGGATTTACAATGAGTTTTCGTATTAACACAAACGTAAACGCACTTAACACACACGCTAACGCAGTTAGCAACAACGTTGACCTATCTAAGTCACTTAACAAACTTAGTTCTGGTCTTAGAATTCAAACAGCTGCAGATGACGCTTCAGGTCTATCTATCGCAGATAGCTTAAGAAGCCAAGCTTCAGCTCTAGGTCAAGCTATTGCAAATGGTAATGATGCTATTGGTATCATTCAAGTTGCCGACAAAGCTATGGACGAGCAGCTAAAAATCCTTGATACTATCAAGACTAAAGCTACTCAATCAGCTCAAGACGGCCAAACAACTCAATCACGCCAAGCATTGCAAGCTGATATCGTTCGTCTAATGGAGGAGCTTGACAATATCGGTAACACTACTTCATTTAACGGTCAGCAACTACTAAACGGAACATTCTCTAATAAAGAGTTCCAAATAGGTGCTTATTCAAACCAAACTGTTAAAGCAAGTATTGGTGCGACTACATCTGACAAGATCGGTCTTACACGTTTTGAAAGTTCAAAGCTTCTAAATAAGATGGAAAGTGTCACATTGACGTTTAAAAACGTTGATGGTGTAAACGATGTTAAGATCGCAGCTGCTACTATCTCAACTGGCCTTGGTAAAGGTGTAGGCGCTATAGCTGAGAATATCAACAAAGTTGCAGATAAAACTGGTGTTAGAGCTACATTTGACGTAACAAGAATTATGTCAAAAGCAATCGCTGAGGCATCTATTAAAAGTTTTATTATCAATGGCGTTAAAATCGGCGACCTTGAAGTAAAAGAAAACGATAGCAACGGCGCACTAGTAAATGCTATCAATGCTGTTAAAGATCAAACTGGTGTTGAGGCTTCAGTAAATACTGAAGGTAGAATGGTTCTAACAAGCCGTGATGGACGTGCGATGAGTTTCCAAGGTGCTAATATAGATAAAGTTATTGGCGCCAAAGATAAATCAGGCTTTATAGGCAGAATAAACCTAGTTCGTCTTGATGGTCGTGACATCAAGGTCCAAGGCGGTGCTGCAGCAAACGGCTTCTCTAAAGCATTTAGTGCTGACGGTAACGGTAACGGTGGTGCTCAAGTATCTGTTTCTCTAAGAGATGTTAGAGGTCAAATAGATAAAAATGTAGCTGCTGCTATGGGCTTCCAAAGAATGAGCAAAGCTGCTATGACATCAAATCAATCTGCAGGTGTTATGACACTTCGTGGTGCGATGGCTGTTATGAGCATCGCTGAGTCAGCTCAAAAAACACTTGATCAAGTTCGTTCAGACCTTGGTTCAGTTCAAAACCAACTTCAAGCTACAGTTAACAACATAACTGTAACTCAAGTCAACGTAAAATCAGCAGAATCTCAAATCAGAGATGTTGACTTTGCTAGCGAGTCTGCTAACTTCTCAAAACATAACATCCTAGCTCAATCAGGTGCTTATGCTATGAGCCAAGCAAACAGCGTTCAACAAAACGTAATGAAACTTCTACAATAGTAGTAAATGAGGTTTTATAAAAGCTACTATAATAGTGGCTTTTAAATTTTAAGACTTTGTAGCAGTAGCAAAGCCTTAAATGTGTTAATGCTTTTACAATACGCAAACCCCCAGCCCCAAAGCTAGTCTTTGGGGTTTTATATCTACTACAAATAAAATAATAATAATAATTAATACATAAGT